>NZ_VRUZ01000044.1:0-29792 GCF_008039485.1 Methylobacterium sp. WL69
GCCCCGCCCGCCGTCGTGGCGCCCACCGCACCCGCCGTCCCGGCCGCCGAGAAGCCCCCCGAAAAGCCGGCCGGGAGAACGCCGGAGAAATGACGGTTCCCCTCCCGAAGGACCGCCGCCCCCTCAAGCCGAGGGAGGTCGCCCGGTCCGAATTCCGGCCGCGCCCCATGCCCCGGCGCGAGGCCCTGGCCGATGCCGCGGAGGGTCCCGCCGACATGAAGGCGATCTCGCGCACCAGCAGCCGGGGCCTCGACGGCTTCGCGTTCTTCGTCGCCAACCTCCAGACCGGGTTCGGGCCGTTCCTGGCGGTCTACTTCACCCAGGCGAAGTGGACCCAGTCGGATATCGGCTTCGCGCTGACCATCGGCAGCCTCGTCAGCCTGCTCGGGCAGGTGCCGGGCGGCGCCTTCGTCGACGCCATGCGGTCGCTCCGCTTCGCCGCCGGCTTCTCCGTGGTGGCCATCGCCCTCAGCGCCTTCGCGCTGGCCCTGTGGCCGAACTTCCTCATCGTGCTCCTCGCCATGGCGGCCCACTCGGCGGCGAGCTGCATCCTGACCCCGGCCATCGCCGCCATCAGCATCGGCCTCGTCGGCCATGCCCGCGCCGGCGAGCGCCTCGGGCGCAACGCCAGCTTCTCGGCGCTGGGCAACGCCGTGGCGGCCGCCGGCATGGGCGCCTGCGGCTACTACCTCTCCAACGACGCGGTGTTCTACCTCACCGGGTTCCTGATGATCCCGACCCTGGTGGCCCTGTCGTTCATCCGCGCCGACGAGATCGGGCCCGTGACCGTGGCGAAGCCGCCGGTCGCCGGCGCCGCCGAGCCCCGGCGGGAGGGGGCCGTGCGCGCGCTCCTCACCAACCGGGCGCTCATGTGCTTCGGCGCCTGCATGATGCTGTTCTTCCTCGCCAACGCGGCGATGCTGCCCCTGGTGGGCAGCATGCTGACCCTGCGCGCCAGCGAGACCGCCACCGCCCTCATCGCCGCCTGCATCGTCGTGCCCCAGGTCGTGCTCGCCATCTCGGGGCCGGCCGTCGGACGCGCCGCCGAGCGCTGGGGCCGCCGGCCCCTCCTGCTCATCGGCTTCGCCGCCCTGCCGATCCGGGGCCTGCTGTTCGCCTATACCAGCAGCCCCGAACTCCTCGTGGCGATCCAGGTGTTCGACGGCATCTCGGCGGCGGTGTTCGGCGTGATGGTGCCCCTGGTGGTCTCCGACGTGACCCGGGGCACCGGGCGCTTCAACATCGCGCTTGGCGCCGTCGGCACCGCCATGGGCATCGGAGCGGCCCTCTCGACGTCGCTGGCCGGCATCATGGCCGATCGCCTCGGCAGCCATTCGGCCTTCCTCGGCCTCGCCGTGGTCGGCTTTGCCGGGTTCGTGATGATCGCCCTGATCATGCCGGAGACCCGGCGCTCCGCCGGTGCATGACCCTCCGGCGCGGGACGGGGCGGCATCGAATTCGCTTGCCGCTCAAGCGACGTTCAGGTTTCTTCCCTAGAACGGACGAAGCTGTACGTGAGCCTGCAACGCCCGCGCGAGCTTCGCGTTGCGAACCTTGGGGGCACAAAGTTTCGCGCGCACCGCGCGCGGGCTTCGTTCGAGGGACAGGGTCCGCAAGGTCTCCTGGGAAACGGGATTGTCACCGCGATGGAAGACCTGTGCGTCTATGCCAACAGGCCGTTCGCCTTCGTCGCGCGGTACCTGCGCCGCCGGGCGCTGCCGCACCTCGTCATCCTGTGCGCCGTCCTCGGGGCGGTCGCCTTCTCGGTCAGCACGGATTACGCCCTGAAGGGCGTCGTCGACGCCCTGAGCAAGGGGCCTGAGGCCGGCCTGATCTGGGGGGCGCTCGCCCTCCTCGTCGGCTTCATCGCCGCCGACAACATGCTCTGGCGGGTGGCGAGCCTGACCGGCTCGTTCACCTTCGTGGGCGTCACCGGCGACATCCGCCGCGACCTGTTCCGGCACATGACCGGGCACTCGCCGTCGTTCTTCGCCGACCGCCAGCCCGGCACCCTGGCCTCGCGCATCACCGCGACCTCGAACGCGATCTTCACGGTCGAGAACATGTTCGTGTTCAACGTGATGCCGCCCTGCGTCGCCGCCTTCCTGTCGATCCTCTACATCGGCACCGTCAGCCTCACGATGGCCCTCGTCCTCGCCGGCATCTTCGCCGCGGTCGTGGTCCTGATGTTCAAGATGGCGGCCGCCGGCAAGCCGCTCCACCACGACTTCGCCGCCAAGGCCGCGAGCGTCGACGGCGAGATGGTCGATCTCGTCGGCAACATGCCGCTGGTGCGTGCCTTCTCGGCGTTCAAGCGCGAGTACAGCCGCTTCGACGGCACCATCGGCGTCGAGATGCGCTCGCGCCGCTCGTCGCTGCTCTACCTCGAGAAGCTGCGCATCGTTCATGCGATCCTGACCGTGCTCGCCGTCCTCGGCCTGCTGTACTGGGCCATCACCCTTTGGGAAGCGGGCGCGGCCTCGAACGGGCAGGTGGTCCTCGTCTGCACCCTCGGCATCCGCATCCTGGCCGCCACCCGCGACCTCGCCGTCGCCCTGGTGGACGCGACCCAGCACACCGCCCGCCTGTCGGAGGCCCTGCACACCCTGCTGCAGCCCCACGACCTCACCGACCACCCCGAGGCCGTGCCGCTCTCGGGCACGGGCGCCGAGATCACCTTCGACCACGTCGCCTTCGCCTATCCGGACGGGCGCGCCGTCTTCACGGATTTCGACCTCGCCATCCAGCCGGGCCAGCGCGTCGGGCTCGTGGGCAAGTCGGGCGGCGGCAAGTCGACCCTGTTCTCCCTGATCCAGCGCTTCTACGACGCCCAGGGCGGGCGCATCCTCATCAACGGGCAGGACATCCACCGGGTGACGCAGGATTCCCTGCGCGAGGCCATCACGGTGGTGCCCCAGGACGTGTCGATGTTCCACCGGACGCTCAGGGAGAACATCCGCTACGGCCGTCCCGACGCCTCCGACGAGGATGTGTGGAAGGCCGCCGCCGCGGCGCATTGCACCGACTTCATCGAGGCGCTGCCGGAGGGTTTTGACACCATCGTGGGCGACCGCGGCGTGAAGCTCTCGGGCGGCCAGCGCCAGCGCATCGCCATCGCGCGGGCCATCCTCAAGGATTCTCCGATCCTGCTCCTCGACGAGGCGACCTCGGCCCTCGACGCCGAGTCCGAGGAGGCGATCCGCCACGCGCTTGCCAACCTCATGCAGGGCCGCACGGTCATCGCCATCGCCCACCGGCTCTCGACCCTGAAGGATTTCGACCGGATCGTGGTGCTGCAGGGCGGCCGCATCATCCAGGACGGGTCGCCGGACAAGCTGACCCACCTCGACGGCTTCTACCGCGAGCTGATGAAGAAGGAATCCATGTCCCTGTCGCTGGCCGCCGCCTGAGGGCGGCGGCCTCCACCGACCGGAGGTCCAGGCGGTCTAGGGTCCGGTGCCGCCCAGGGTCCGGATCGCCTTGATGATCGCGTGGGCCCGGTAGGGCTTGGTGAAGAACACGCTGCCCTCCGCCAGGCGCGGCGGCGTCTGGGTGAAGCCCGTGGCGTAGATGATCGGCAGGCCCGGGCGTAGGCGCCGCGCGGCCTCGGCGAGCTGCCAGCCGTCCATGGCGCCGGGCAGGCGGATATCCGTGAACAGGATGTCGACGGGCGCGCCGCTCTCCAGCAGGTCGAGGGCGATCTCGGCCGTCGTCGCCTGGGCGACGTCGAAACCCGCATCCTCGAGTTCGGCCGCGACCACCTCGAGGAGCATGGGCTCGTCCTCGACCATGAGGACGCGGGGTGTGGCGGTGTCGGTCATCGTGGGGCGCGGCTCCGGTCAGGCGAAGCGGGGGGGCGTCAGGATCGGCGGCAGGAGCGGACGGCCCTCGGCCGTGCCGGCGACCGGCTGGGCCGCCGCCGCGTCGCGGTCCCGGGGGAGGTAGACCGTCACGGTGGTGCCGTCACCGGGGCGGCTGTCGAGGACGATGTGGCCGCCCGACTGCTTGGCGAAGCCGAAGGCCTGGCTGAGCCCGAGGCCGGTGCCCTCGCCCACGGCCTTGGTGGTGAAGAACGGCTCGAAGGCGCGCGCGGCGACCTCCGGGCTCATGCCGCAGCCCCCGTCCGTGACGCTGATGCGGATGTGGTCGACGGCCGGCAATCCGGGCTGGCGCGCGGCTTCGGCCGCCGGGACGTTGCGGGTGCGGATCGTCGCCCGTCCGCCCTCCGGCATGGCGTCGCGGGCATTGACCGCGAGGTTGAGGAGCACGTTTTCCAGCTGGTTGGCATCGACGCGCACGGGCCAGAGGTCGGGGGCGAGATCCATCGCCGGCGGCTCGACGGCGTTGAGGGCGCCGCGCAGGAGTTCGGACAGGTCGCCGATGAGGCCGTTGACGTCGAAGCGGGTCGGCTGCAGGGGCTGGCGCCGGGCGAAGGCGAGCATCTTTTGCACGAGGGCTGCCGCCCGCTCCGCGCCCTTGAGGGCGTTGCCGCGGGCCCGCTCGGCGGCGCCCTCGAGGGGCATGCGCCCGAGGCGGTCGAGGTTGGCGATGACGACCCCGAGCAAGTTGTTGAAATCGTGGGCGACCCCGCCCGTCAGGGCGCCGATGGCCTCCATCTTCTGGGTCTGGCGCAGCATCGCCTCGGCGCGCTCGCGTTCGGCGATGGCCGTCCGCAGGGCTTCGAGGGCGGCATCGCGCTCCCGGACGCGGGCGACGAGTTCGGCGTTGGCGCGCCGCAGGGTCTCGGGGGAGGGCAGGGCCAGGGCGCGCGGCAGCAGCACCCAGAGCAGGATGCCGGTGACGAGGGAAATCACCGCCGTGAACGCCTTGACCAGGGCCTCGGCGGCGTAGTCCGGCACCCACAGGGTCCAGATCGCGAAGAAATGCGTGGTGCCGCAGGCGAGGATGAAGCCGGCGAAGGCCCAGGCCATCCAGCCGAAGGCGACGTCCCGGCGCTTGGTGACGAACACCCCGAGCGCCACCGGGATGGTGAAATAGGCGAGCCCGATGACGAAGTCGGAGACGACGTGGGTCCAGATCAGCTCCGGCCGCCACAGCAGGCAGATGCCGTGGGGCGAGAGATCGCTTCGGTCGAGGAAGCTCCCGAGGGCATCGAACATGGCACGGTCTCAGGATCGGGCGGGAAGAGCGCGACGCACATCACGGGAATCAAGCGCGCACGATGGCGCGTTTTCGTTGCCGGCGAAACCGGATCGACATGCGATCGGCGTTTTCGCGCGGCTCGGGACGGGCGTCCGGGTACCCCGAGCCCTACTCGACCACGACCTTGTAGCCCTGGCCCGCCCGCAGGGCCGCGCCGCGTTCGAGGCCGTTGAGGACGAGGAAGCGGTCGGCGGCCCGGTCGGGGACCAGCATGCGGTGGGCAAACCCCTCCACCGTATCGGCGGCGGTGGCCGTCACCACCTGCAGGCGCAGGGGGCGCAGGGACTGCGTCTCGGCTGCGCCCACGGCCGCGAGGCTTTCGGTCCAGCGCCGGAAGGCGGCGTCGGGGTCCGTCGCCCCCTTGGCGGCCATGATCATCCGGAAGGTGGTGTCGCCCATGCGGATGGCGGCGAGGCGGAAGGTCCAGTCCTTGCCGCGCGACAGGGCGGTGACGGCGGCATTGCCGCCGATGGTCCGGGACTCCGTCGATCCCGCCTCGACGGCGTCGTTCCAGGTCGCCTTCAGCACCTCTTCGAGGCCCTGTCCGGCCGGGTTCTCGACCTGATCGAACAGCAGGCGGCGGCTGCCCTCGGGGGTGGTGCCCAGGACCGCGTTGCGGGTGTTCTCGATGGTGAACCCGTCGGGCACCTCGAAGGCGATGCCGAGGCCGGGATGGAGGAAGCGGCGGCCGCGCACGAGGCCGTCGCCAGGATTGTCGCCGTAGGCGATGCCGTCCACGGCCGCGAGGTAGCGTGCGCGCTCGTCGACCCCGAGGCCCGGCGCGCCCATGAGGCGGGCGGCCCGGGTGACGAGGGTGATGCGCTCCTGCGTGCCCGGATGGGTCGCGAGCATGTCGGGCTCGCCGGCCTGGCCCGTCCCGGTCTTCATGCCCGTAGTGCGGCTTAGCGAGCGCAGGAAGCGCCCGGCGCCGAACGGGTCGTAGCCGGCCCGCGCCAGGGTCTTCACCCCGACGCCGTCGGCCTCAAGCTCCTGATCGCGGGAGAACCGCGCCAGGGCGAACTTCGACTGGCTCTGGAGCTGGGCGCCCGTCACCGGATCGTTGAGGACGTCGGCCACCACCTTGCTCACGAGCTGCGAGCGGAGCGCCAGTTCGGTCCGGGCCGTGGCGTGCCGCAGGGTGACGTGGGCGATCTCGTGGGACAGGACGGCGGCGATCTCGGAGGTGTCGCTCGCCAGCGCCAGCAGGCCCCGGGTGACGTAGAGGCGGCCGCTCGGCAGCGCGAAGGCGTTGATCACCGGTGAATCGAGGAGGGTGACCGCGTAGGTCTCCTCCGGCCGGTCCGTGGCGCGCACGAGGCGGTCGGTGACCTCGGTGAGGAGTTTCAGGGCGGCGGGGGCGCGGTACTCGCCGCCGAAGGACGCCACCAGCTTGGCGTGGTCGGCATCCGTCGCGCTGCGCTCGCGGCCGGTGACCCGCGGCGCCTCCGGCGGCACCCGGACGACGGCCGGCTGGAGGGTCGTGCCGGTCTGGTCGCCGATGCAGCCCGAGAGCAGGGCCGACAGGAGAAGCAGGCCCGCGGCCGCGTGGGCGCGATTCCCCACGGGGGCGCCCCCTGCGGGATGCCTCGCCGATCCGCCCCGTGTGCTCGACCCCCGCGCCATGGTCCCCAACATACCCATCAGCGCCCCTGCGCCGCGTCCAGGATTTCGATCATGTCCGCGCTCGCGACATCGAGGATCGGGCTGCGCCAGACCTCGACGACGCCCCGGACCCGGACGAGTCGCCCGCGCAGGGAAGCCGCACTCAAACCACGTTCCTGCAACTGGCGCCAAGTGCGTTTCGACACGGTTACGGTGAGCCCGTCCGCCCCGCGCCCGGCGAAGTCGAGATAGGTCCGCCGCGCCCGCTCCCCGACCCGGAGGACACGGCCGCTGACGACGACGAAGCGGCCGAGGCGGGTGCGCAGGGCGGCGCCGTCCCGGGCGTCCTGATCCGCCTCGGCCCACAGGCCGCGCCCGGCCCGGCGCGCACCCGCCTCCACGGCCAGGAGGGCCGGCCGGCACAGGCTGTCGCGCTCGCCCGCGTCGACGGCGGCGAGCCCGGCTTCGACGAGGCCCCCGGCGAGGTCGACGGTGCCGTCCGCCCCCGTGGCGTCGAGGTGGACCCGGCCCCAGCGGTCGGTCTCGCCCCGGGCAACGAGGGCGAGGGGCGTGCCCGCCTGGGCGAGCAGCCAGCTCCGCGCCGCCTCCGCCCGGTCCGGCGCCTCCGGCCAGCGCAGGCCGTCGAGGACGCCGCGCGTACCGGAGGCGAAGGCGAGTTCGCCCCGTGCGTCGACGGAGGTGAGGATGGCGGCGGGCACGGGCGTAGTCCGGCATTCGGGCGCGACGGCCCCGGCCGGCGACCCCGCGCCGAATCCGGCGGCGAGGATTGCCACGACGGGCGCGCCGAGGGCACGGCGCCGATCAGCCCCGCGCTTCGTCCTGGTCCTGCGATCCGCCATGATGGAACGCTCCCCCGCGGCCCGAGCGGGTATTGTGGTCGGCTCCCTCCTGAGGACAAGCGCGGTGCGGGCCGCGGCGGGCGTTTCGGGCGCCCTGAGGCAGGCTCGCAACACGGTGCCGTCGGCATGGTTGGCTTGGCCCCGGCGTTGGTGCTACGAAGACGCCGGTGAGTCTCCGTAGCTCAGCTGGACAGAGCACAGGTTTCCTAGACACAATTGGGCGCCGCGAGGGGAAACCGCGCGGCGGATCCGCTCAAATTCGGGGAAAGCCCGAGGGTCTGCCCGCTTGCAGGCCCCGCCGATCCCGAGCCAAGCCCGCCCCGCCCCGCAACGGGCGGCGGGAAGGTGTAGAGACTAGACGGGCGGCACCTAACGGCCCCTTCGGGGGCCCATGGTGAAGGGATAGTCCAGGCCACGAACGCGTCCGCGAGGGCGCGGCGGCGGAAGCCGAAGTGGTATGAAACCTGGGGTCGCAGGTTCGAGCCCTGCCGGGGACGCCACCATTCACGGATGCCCGTGCCGCGGACGTTGCGGAAGCGCGCGGCCTTAACCCGGTCTTCACGGGGGATGGCCCAGCCTCTCCTCCGGCGGGAGGCCGGGGGCACGGAACGGGCAGGATGGCAGGCCAGAAGACCGACGCGCGCGACGTGCATGTGGGCCGGCGCATCGCCGAGCAGCGCAAGAAGGCGTCGCTGACTCAGAAGCGCGTGGCCGAGCGCTTCGGCATGTCCGCCGCCCAGCTCCAGAAATACGAGAAGGGCACCAACCGGATCAGCGCGCTCCACCTCGAGAGCTTCAGCCGGATGATCGGCGTGCCCCTCACCTACTTCTTCGAGGATCTCGCCCACACGGACGAAGACGTCGTCCCGGGGTTCCACGAGGCACCCCAGCAGCCCTACGTCGCCGGCGACAGCTGGCAGGGGCTCGTGGACGTGGTCGCCCGCCACGTCCACGAGCATTTCTCCGAGGAACGCCGCCGCGAGCTGTCCGCCGCGATCCAGGCCCTGGACGCCAAGCTCAAGCGCTGAGCGTCGGACGTTTCGTTCTTTTTATCGAACGCGTCCGGTTTTTCGGCTTGACCGTCCCGGTTGCCGGTGCAAGAACCCCGACCTTCCGTAGGCCGGGGCAGACGCATCGTATGAGGCGCACCCGAAAACCGGGTGTTCCTGTCCCATGGCACGTTCCAACTACCTGTTCACGAGCGAATCCGTCTCGGAAGGTCATCCGGACAAGGTCTGCGACCGCATCTCCGATACGGTGGTGGATGCCTACATCGCGGCGATGCCGGAAGCGCGTCTCGGCGTCGAGACCCTGGCCACCACCAACCGCATCGTCATCGCCGGCGAGGTCCGCGGTCCGGATTCCGTGACCTTCGAGCACCTTACCGAGCTCACCCGCGAGGCGGTGCGCGACATCGGCTACGAGCAGTCGGGCTTCCACTGGAAGAACAACGACATCGCCATCCACCTCCACGCCCAGTCGGCCGACATCGCCCAGGGCGTCGATTCGTCCGGCAACAAGGACGAGGGGGCTGGCGACCAGGGCATCATGTTCGGCTACGCGTCCGACGAGACGCCCGAGCTGATGCCGGCGCCGATCTACTACGCCCACAAGATCCTCAAGGACCTCGCCGACGCCCGCAAGGGCCGGCAGGGTGACGCCGCCAAGCTCGGCCCCGACGCCAAGAGCCAGGTCACCGTCCGCTACGAGAACGGCCGTCCCGTCGGCGTGACCCAGATCGTGCTCTCGACCCAGCACGTGGACGAGACCCTCGATTCGGCCGACGTGCGCGCCATCGTCGAGCCCTACATCCTCGCCGCCCTGCCGAAGGATTGGGTCTCCGAGGAGACCGTCTGGCACGTGAACCCCACGGGCAAGTTCGTCATCGGCGGTCCGGACGGCGACGCCGGCCTCACGGGCCGCAAGATCATCGTCGACACCTACGGCGGCGCCGCCCCCCACGGCGGCGGCGCGTTCTCGGGCAAGGACCCGACGAAGGTGGATCGCTCGGCCGCCTACGCCGCGCGCTACCTCGCCAAGAACGTGGTGGCGGCCGGCCTTGCGACGCGGGCCACCATCCAGCTCGCCTACGCCATCGGCGTGGCCAAGCCCCTGTCGATCTACGTCGACCTCCACGGCACCGGGCAGGTGGACGAGGCGAAGCTGGAGGACGTTCTCATGAACGCCTTCGACCTGTCGCCCCGCGGCATCCGGACGAAGCTCGGCCTCAACAAGCCGATCTACGCCCGCACCTCCGCCTACGGCCATTTCGGACGGGCGCCCGAGGCCGATGGCGGCTTCTCGTGGGAGCGGGTCGATCTCGCCGACAGCCTCAAGTCGGCCCTGTCCTGATCCCATGACCATGGGGCGGGATGAACTCCCGCCCCTCCCGGGCGGGGACGTCGCGGAGGGCGCCGACCGCGCCTTCTTCGGGCGGCGCAAGGGCAAGCGCCTGCGGGCGGTGCAGGAGCAGCGCATCGCCGAGCTCCTGCCGAGCCTGCGGGTGGCCCTGCCGCCCGAGGGCGCGCGGCTCGATCCCGCCGGCCTGTTCCCGGTTCCCGTGGACGAAGTCTGGCTCGAGATCGGCTTCGGCGGCGGCGAGCATCTGGCCGCGCAGGCCAAGGCCCATCCACGCGTCGGCATCATCGGCGCCGAGCCCTTCGTCAACGGCGTCGCCAAGCTGCTGCGGGAAGTGGATGACGGCGACCTCAAAAACGTCCGGGTCTGGGACGAGGACGCCACGGCGCTCCTCGCCGCGATTCCCGACGGCGCCCTGTCGCGGGTCTACCTGCTCTACCCGGATCCGTGGCCCAAGCGCCGCCAGCGCAAGCGCCGCTTCGTCTCGGACGAGGCCCTGCGCGAGATCGCCCGCGTCCTGAAGCCCGGCGGCGTGTTCCGTTTCGCCAGCGACATCGACGACTATGCCGGCTGGACCCTGGTGCGGGCCGCCCGTTGCCCCGGCCTCGACTGGACCGCCGCGTCCGCCGACGACTGGCGCCGGGCCTGGCCGGACTGGCCGGGCACGCGCTACGAGGCCAAGGCCCTGATCGCCGGCCGCGCCCCGACCTATCTCGAATTCCGGCGGGTCGCGGTCGACTGAGGCGCGCCCGTCCCTGTGGGACGCGCGTTTCGGCGCAACAACCCCTCTTGCCTTCCGTCGTGCGAAAGCTTTGCATGCGCTCGGCGCAGCGATGCCCGGGATCGACGAAGCTTTCCGCGAAATCGGAACAGTTTTCGCCCGTCCGCGGTACGCTGCCGTTGAGCGGGGTTGCGGAGTGATCGACGCGGCGGATCAGAACGGGGTGGCGCCGGCCTCGCCTCCCTCGCGCGAAGACTCCGACACGGCTTTCGCGGCGGCGGGGATCGGCCTCCTCACTCTGGACCTGGGGGACGGGCGCATCCGTGCGGCCAACCCCCACCTGTGTACCCTGCTGCGCTATCCCGCCGGGGGGCTGACGGGCGTGGCGCTCGCGGCCCTCGGAGAGGCGACCGTCCCGGTGCCGGCCGGCCTGCGCCGCTGGCGCGGCGCCGACGGGGACATCCTCCCCGTCCGCGTCCGGCCCTCTTCGCCGATGGACGGGACCCAGGTCCTCGTCATCGATGCGGCCGGGACGGACGATCTCGTGTCGGCCGTCGAGAACCAGGCCGCCCTCACCGCCGCCGGGGTCGGCGAATGGCGCTTCGAGGCGGAGACGCGCCTCGTCTCCCTGTCGCGGCGCGCGGCCCATATCCTCGGCGACCGGCCGGGCGTCGCACTGCCCTGGCCGGTCCTGCGCGCCCGCCTGGACCCGGACGAGGGCGCGCGCGTCGAGGCCCATGTCCGGACTGCCCTCGCGGAGGGCGGGCGGTTCGCCTTCGAATGCCGCCTGCGCCGGGCCGATGACGGCAGCGAAATCGCCCTCAGCCTGCGGGGCGAGGCGAGCCGGGGCGACGCCGGCGTGCCCGCCGGCATCGTCGGGGTGGTCCAGGACATCACCGCCCAGGTCGCGGCGCGGACGGCCCTGCGCGCGGGCGAGCAGCGCCTGCGCATCGCCACCTCGCTCGCGGCGTTGGGCATCTTCGAGTGGCACATGCTCGACGACCAGGCGGTCTGGGAGAACGAGCGCATGTTCGCCATCTTCGGGCGGAGCGTTGCGGATGGGGCGGTGGGCAAGCGCGAGTTCCTGGAGCAGATCCTCCACCCCGACGACCGCGCCGCCTTCCGCTCGGCGATCCTGAATGCCCTGCGGGGCGACGCCGTGCTCAACGCCACGGGCCGCATCCGCCGCCGCAGCGACGGGGCCTGGCGGATCATCGACCTCGCCGGCCGCTTCGAGCACGACGCCGCCCACCGGCTGCCGCGCCGGCTCATCGGCGTCGTCGCCGACGTCACCGAGCGGCGCAGCGCCGAGGAACGCCAGACTCTGCTGATCCGCGAGCTGCATCACCGGGTGAAGAACACGCTTGCCACGGTGCAGGCCATCGTCGGCTCCACGGCCCGGACGGCGTCGAGCATCGAGAGCTTCTACGAGGCGTTCGTCGGGCGGATCATGTCCCTGGCGCACACCCATTCGGTGCTGACCGAGGATACCTGGCAGACGGCGTCCCTGCGCACCCTCCTGGTCAACGAGCTGAAGCCCTACGCCGATGGCGCCCTGGACGGGGCCGGCGACGATGCCCGCATCCGCCTGGAGGGCCCGCCCGTCGACCTCGCCTCGGAGGTCGCCGTCCCCATCGGCATGGCGATCCACGAACTCACCACCAACGCGGCCAAGTACGGCGCGCTCTCGACCCCGGACGGCCGCGTGACGATCGTCTGGAGCCTCGTGCCCGACGGCCCGGCCGGGACCCTGCGGTTCGACTGGGTCGAGAGCGGCGGTCCGAGCGTGCGCGAACCGACGCGCCAGGGCTTCGGCTCGCGCCTGCTCCAGCGCGTGCTGACGGCGCAGGTCCGGGCGGAGGTGGCGATGGACTATCCGCCGGACGGGTTTCGCCTGCGGATGCTGGCGCCGCTGCCGGCGCGCAACACCGTGCTCAACCCCCTGGCCTGAGCGGCGCGCCGGGCGGGCTCAGGCGGCGCCGCGGGCGTCGTTCTCGCCGCCGGCCTCGACGAAGGCCTTCAGCTCGTCGAGGGATTCGAAGCTGAAGCGTCCGCGCGGCGTCTCGGCCTCGATGGAGCCGTTGGCGTACATCACGTAGGTGTTGCCCCCCGACGCGTAGGTTCCGACGACCTCGGGCTTCTCCTCCACGGCGGGCGGGGGCTCGGGGGTGAGGTCCGCCATCGTGTCGAGGGTGGGATACAGGCGGACGGGCTCGCCCGGCGCGTCGGTGTCGAACAGCGCGAGGGTGCGCTGGTTCTCCGGCGCGGGGGGCTCCACCGCGGCGGGCTCCACCGCGGCGGGCTCGGGCGGCTCGGCCGAAAGCATCCCGGCATGCGCGTCCGGGACCGTCCGGGGCTCGTCCTCCGGCGGCAGCAGGTCGGGCAGCGGCGGCTCGATCTCCTCCGGCGACGGGGCCGGCAGATCCGGGTCCGGCGGCAGAGCGAAGGTCGGCTCCGTCCCGCGGCCCAGGGGGTCCGCGTGGGGCGCGGCACCGGTCTCCGGGCCCGAGGCTCCGAGGGCGGCGCCACCAAGCCCGGCCGCCGCGCCCACGGCGCCGAGGCCGAAGTCCCGCGGGTCGGGTCCGCCGAGGCTCGGCCGCTGACGGATCTGCCGATCGTCGAGGGTGGGCATGGTCGACGCAAGTATGGTCGACGCAGGTATGGTCGAGGGCGGGATGGCCGGGGCCGGCTCGAACAGGTCTTGCTCGGGCCCGCCCGGCGGGAGGGCCGCCGTCCGGGTCTCGGCCGCGGGCGCCTCCGGGCGCAGGGCGCCGAGGCGCCGTCCGAGGCCGCGCAGGTGGCTCGCCACCGCCGCCAGGCCGAGGACCACGGCGCCGGCCGACGCCGTGGTCGCGCCGGCGACGGTCATCGCCATGCCGCTCTCGAGGCGCACGAAGGGAAAGCCCTGGACGACCGAGGCGATACCGCCGACGATCATCAGGACGGCGAGCGCGAACAGCGCAATGATCATGGAACTCTCGAAAAACGCCCGCACCCGGAGTGCGGCGCGCACAGTAAGGCCCTGCCGGCCTTTTGCAAAATCGAAACGCCGGCCACAGGCCACGGGCCGTTGGGGCGTTGCCGCCGCGCAGGCATCGACTTACGTATCGGCGCGTTGGTTGGCAGGCGGCGGGCCGATCGTCGCGCCCGCCTTCGCCGCCACGCCGTACGACCGGAGAGAGTGCCGATGACCTTCACCCTGCCCGAACTGCCCTACGCCTACGATGCGCTCGGCCCCTACATGTCGAAGGAAACCCTCGAGTTCCACCACGACAAGCACCACAAGGCCTATGTCGATACGGGCAACAAGCTGCTCGAAGGCACGGGCCTCGAAGGCAAGAGCGTCGAGGAGGTGCTGACCGCCGCCTACGGCAACAACCAGCCGCTCTTCAACAATGCCGGCCAGCACTACAACCATCTCCACTTCTGGCAGTGGATGAAGCCCAACGGCGGCGGCGCCGTGCCGGGTGCCCTCGCCAAGAAGATCGACGAGGACCTCGGCGGCTTCGAGAAGTTCAAGGCCGACTTCATCCAGGCCGGTGTCGGCCAGTTCGGCTCCGGCTGGGCCTGGCTCGCCGTCAAGGACGGCAAGCTCGAGATCCAGAAGACCCCCAATGGCGAGAACCCCCTCGTCCACGGCGCCAAGCCGATCCTCGGCGTCGACGTGTGGGAGCACTCCTACTACATCGACTACCGCAACCGCCGGCCCGACTACCTCAAGGCGTTCATCGAGAATCTGGTGAACTGGGAGCACGTCGAGAAGATGTACGGCGAAGCCACCGCCTGATCCGTTGTCGGATGCGCGCCGCGGGCCGTGAGGCCCGCGGCGCTTTTGTAGAAGCCGTCGTCGAACCGTTCCACCCACGCCTTCGTGCACGACTCCCTCCCTCCGCGGGGGAGGGTGGCCCGCGGATGCAGGTCGGGAGAGGGGAGCACCGCCCCCTCCGGAAAGGTCGCGCTGCCCCTCTCCCGCCTGTTCCGCAGGCACCCTCCCCCGCAAAGGGGGGAGGGGTCACGTCGCGCGCCCGAGCCCCCCATGATCCGCTCCATCCTCTCCGTCGGCGGCTGGACGCTGGTGTCGCGGGTCACGGGCTTCGCCCGCGACGTGGTGATGGCCGCGATCCTCGGCGCCGGGCCCGTGGCCGACGCCTTCGTGGTGGCGTTCCGCCTGCCCAACCACTTCCGGGCCATCTTCGGCGAGGGCGCGTTCAACACCGCCTTCGTGCCGACCTATGCGGGCCTCGCCGAGGCGGCGGAGGCGGGCGCAGCCCGGCGTTTCGCCGACCGCATCTTCACCCTGATGCTGCTGGTGCAGATCGTCTTCCTGGCCCTCGCCATGCCGGCGATGCCGTGGGTGGTCAGGGCCCTGGCGCCGGGCTTCTCCGACGATCCGGAGCGCTTCGCCCTCGCCGTCTCGCTCACCCGGATCACCTTCCCGTACCTTCTGTTCATGACCCTGGTGACCCTGTTCTCGGGGCTCCTCAACGCGCAGCGGCGCTTTGCCGTGGCGGCGGGCGCGCCGGTGCTGCTCAACCTGTCGATGCTGGCGGCCCTCGGCCTGGCGTTCCTGTTCCCCAACGCCGCCTACGCCGCCGCCTGGGGCGTCTCGGTCTCCGGCGTGCTGCAATTCGCCCTGGTGTGGTGGGCCTGCCGGCGCGCCGGCATCGCCCCGACGCTGGCGGCACCCACCCTGCGCGATCCGACCATGAAGCGGTTCTTCACGGTGCTGGGACCGGCGGTGATCGGCTCGGCCGGGTTCCAGATCGCGTCCTTTGCCGACACCATCATCGCGAGCTTCCTGCCCATCGGGGCGGTCTCGGCCCTGTACTACGCCGACCGGCTCTACCAGCTGCCCTTCGGCGTCATCGCCATCGCGGCCGGCACGGTGCTGCTGCCCGAGATGAGCCGGCGGATCGCCGCCGGCGACGCCGCCGGCGCCCATGCGGCACAGAACCGGGCGGCGGGCTTCTCGCTCGCCCTGTCGGCGCCGTTCACCATCGCCTTCCTGATCCTGCCGGGCCTGATCATGGCGGCCCTGTTCCAGCGCGGCGCCTTCGGAGCCGAGGACGCGGCCCGCGCCGCCTCCGTGCTCGCCGCCTACGGCCTCGCCCTGCCGGCCGTGGTGCTCCTGCGCAGCGCCCTGCCGAGCTTCTACGCCCGCCAGGACACGATGACGCCGCTCATCGCCTCGCTCACCGCCATCGCGATCAATGTCGGGCTGAAGATCGGGCTCACCGGCCCCTACGGCGTCACCGGCCTCGCGCTCGCCACCGCCATCGGCCAGTGGGTCAACCTCGCGATCCTGGTGGCCCTGGCCTGGCGGCGCGGCTGGATGGCGCCGAGCCGGGGGTTCGGCATCACCCTCGTGGGCGTCGCGGTCGCGTGCGCGGCGCTGACCGCCGTGGCCGTCTACGGCGTGCCCGTGGCCGAGGGCCTCGTCCCGGCCCTGCCGCACCTGCGCGAGGTCGCGGTCCTGGGCGTCGTCGGGGCCGCCGGCGCCGTCGTCTACGCCGTGCTCCTGCTCGCCACCCTGCGGATCTTCGGCCTCAGCCTGCGCCGGCGCTGAACCGCGCCGCATCCGCGTTCTCCGCGACCCCGACGCAGGGTCGGGGTCGCGGAGGTCCGGCAGACGACCGCCGCCGCGCGGCTGGACCCCGAGGGCCGGGGCCATCGACGCCCGGTGTCAGGCCGCCCGCACCGAAGCGAGGAAGCGCGAGACCTGGGCGCGCAGGGCCTCGGACTGGCGCGAGAGTTCGGAGGCCGAGGACAGCACCTGGGCCGCCGCCGCCCCGGTCTCCTCTGCCGCCGTCGCGACCCCGATGACGTTGCGGGTGACCTCGCCGGTGCCCGTGGCCGCCTCGCTGACGTTGCGGACGATCTCCTGGGTCGCCGCGCCCTGCTCCTCGACGGCCGCCGCGATGGAGGTGGCGACGGCACTGATCTCGCGGATGCGCGTGGTGATGCCGCCGATGGCCGTCACCGCCTGGCCCGTCGAGGTCTGGATGCGGCCGATCTGGCCGGTGATCTCGTCGGTGGCCCGCGCCGTCTGGTTGGCGAGTTCCTTGACCTCGGCCGCGACCACGGCAAAACCCCGTCCGGCCTCGCCGGCCCGCGCCGCCTCGATGGTGGCGTTCAGCGCCAGCAGGTTGGTCTGGCCCGCGATGGTCGAGATCAGCGCGACCACGTCGCCGATCTTCGCGGCGGTCTCGCTGAGGTCGCGCACGAGGGCGGCGGTCTCGCCCGCCTCGGTGACGGCGATGCGGGCCAGGTTGGCCGATCCCTGCACCTGCCGGCCGATCTCCTGCACGGACGAGCCGAGCTCCTCGGCCGCCGCCGCCACGGTGGTGACGTTGGTGGCCGCCTCGTCGGCCGCCGCGGCGACGCTCGTCGAGCGCCCGGCGGTCTCCGACGCAGTCTCCGACATGCTGCCGGCCGTGGCCTGGAGTTCGGCGGCCGCGGCGCTCACCTGCGCGACGATGCCGCCCACCGCCGCCTCGAACCCGTCGGCGAGCCCGAGGGTCGCCGCCCGGCGCTGGGCCTCGGCGTCGAGGCGGGCGACGCGGGTCTCCTCCTCCAGGGCGCGGGTGGCGATGATGTTGTCCTTGAACACCTGGACGGCGCCCGCCATGGCGCCGATCTCGTCGCCGCGCCCGGCCCCCGGGACTTCGGTCGCGACGTCGCCCCGCGCGAGGCGGTCCATGGCCCGGGTCATCCGCTGCAGCGGCCCGCTGACACCGAGTGCGAGGAGCACCGCGGCGCCGATGGCGCACAGGAGCGCCACCCCGACGAGGATCGCGGTGGTCAGGACGGCGGTGTCGTAGGTCTCCTGGGCGTGGACGCCGCTCGCGCGGGCCGTGCGGTCCTCGAGGTCGATGAGCTTCTGGAGTTCGCCGAGCACGCGGTTCACCCCCGTCGACAGGACGGTGTTGAAGGCGCGCTGGGCGTCGGCGGTTTTCCCGGCCCGCACATCGGCGGCCGCACCCTCCCGCAGGGCGTTGTAGGCCGCCCACTGCGTCTCGAACGCGGCATAGAGCGTCCGGGCTTCCGGGCTCGCCGGCCGCGCCGCGTAGGCGGCCTGGACGTCGCGCATCTCGGCGTCCCGCTTGGCGAGGGTCGCGGTGACCTCGGCGCGCAGGGCGTCCGTGTCGGCGCTGACGAGGCGGGCCCCGTTCGTCCGCGTGCGCAGGATGAGAACCTGCATCCTCGCGAGCAGTTGAACGTCGGGCAGATGGTCGTCCCGCATCTCCCGTGCGACGGTGTTCACGGCATTCAGCTGGAACAGGGACAGGGCGCCCAGCGCCAGCACCAGCAGGAAGATCGTCCCGAAGCTGAGACCGAGCTTCGCGCGGATGGATAGAGTCTTCAGTGACATCGCTCGCCTCGGCCGATGGGTCGGGATAAGCTCCATCAAGTTTACCGGTTTCCTAAAGGCTCCGTTAAGGATGCTTGGCAAATCGTCATCCGCCGGCACGACGGCGCGGCGGGCGCTTTTCGGGAGACACGGTCGGCATGCCTCCGTGGCGGCCCGGCCTGACCCCGTCAGTCCCGGCCCAGGGCCGCGCCGACGAGGCGCTTGGCGTCCGGACCGCTCCACTCGGCCGGCCCCTTCATCACGCCGAGGGTGCAGCCCTCGGCATCGATCAGCATCGTCGTCGGCAGGCCCTGCGAGCCCGTGTCCTTCTGGATCGCCGGCAGCACCCGCCCGCCCGGATCGGCGTAGTAGGCGAGGCGGGCGATGCCGTTGTCCCGGAGCCATTGCGGCGGCTTGTCGAGGTTGCGGGTATCGACGTTGATGGCCACCACGGCGAAATCCGGGCCGCCCATCTCCGCCTGGAGCCGGTCGAGGGCCGGCATCTCGGCCTTGCACGGGCCGCACCACGTCGCCCACAGGTTGACCAGGAGCAGGCGGCCCCTGAGGGCGGACAGCGTCGTGTCGCCGCCGTCCGGGCCCTTGAACGTCAGCTCCGGGGCCGGGCGGGGCGTCTCCACCGCTTCGAGGGCCGCCACCGCGCCGCGGGCGAACGGCGCGAGCCGGGCGATGGCGGGCGCCGCCCCGGCGCACGGGCCGGAGTTGCCGCCGGTCCGACCCGTCCCGTATACGGCAAGCCCCACGCCGAGGGCGGCGGCGAGGATAGCCCCGCCGGCGAGCATCGCCCTGGTGCCGGGCATCATCGTTGCTTGCTCCGATGGGCGGGCAGGGCGGCTGGAAGGACGTTTGAAAACATGAGCAACCGGATGTGGGGCGGGCGCTTCGCGAGCGGCCCCGCCGAGATCATGGAGGAGATCAACGCCTCCATCGGGTTCGACAAGCGCCTCGCGCCCCAGGACATCCGCGGCTCCCTGGCGCACGTGACCATGCTGGGCGCGGCCGGCATCCTGCCGCCTGCCGATGTGGCGGCGATTCAAGACGGTCTCAAGGCCGTCCGGGCGGAAATCGAGGGCGGCGGCTTCGTGTTCCGGCGCGAACTCGAGGACATCCACATGTCCGTCGAGAGTCGGCTCACCGAGATCGTCGGCCCGGCGGCCGGGCGCCTGCACACGGCGCGCTCGCGCAACGACCAGGTCGCCACCGACATGAAGCTATGGGTGCGCGACACCCTCGACGGCCTCGACGCCCAGGTCGCCGACCTGCAGCAGGCCCTCGCCGAGAAGGCGCTCGCGCACGCCGGCACGGTGATGCCCGGCTTCACCCACCTGCAATCGGCCCAGCCCGTCACCTTCGGCCACCATTGCCTCGCCTATGTCGAGATGCTGGCCCGCGACCGCGGCCGTTTTCGCGATGCCCGTGCGCGTCTGAACGAGTGCCCCCTCGGCGCGGCGGCGCTGGCCGGCACATCCTTTCCCATCGACCGGCACGCCACGGCGGCGTCCCTCGGCTTCGACCGGCCGACGGCGAATTCCCTCGATTCCGTGGCCGACCGCGACTTCGCCCTCGAATCGCTTTCTGCCGCCTCGATCTGCGCCGTGCACCTCTCGCGCTTCGCCGAGGAACTCGTGGTCTGGACCTCGGCGCAGTTCGATTTCGTGCGCCTGTCGGACGGCTACACCACCGGCTCGTCGATCATGCCGCAGAAGCGCAACCCCGATGCCGCCGAGCTAGTCCGGGCCAAATCCGGCCGGGTCATCGGCGCGCTCACCGGCCTCCTCATCGTCATGAAGGGCCTGCCGCTCGCCTATTCGAAGGACATGCAGGAGGACAAGGAGGGCACCTTCGACGCCCTCCAGGCCCTGTCCCTGTGTCTCGCCGCCATGACCGGCATGGTCCGCGACCTCGAGCCCAACGCCCCCGTCCTGGCGCGGGCCGCCGGCTCCGGCTACGCCACGGCGACGGATCTCGCCGACTGGCTGGTGCGCGAGCTCGGCCTGCCGTTCCGCGAGGCCCATCACGTCACCGGCCGCCTCGTCGGCACGGCGTCCGCCCGGAGCGTCGGGCTGGAGGACCTCACCCTCGCGGAGATGCAGGCGGCCGAGCCCCGGATCACGCAGGCGGTCTATGCCGTGCTGGGTGTGGAGAACTCCGTGTCGAGCCGCACGAGCTACGGCGGCACCGCGCCCGACAACGTCCGGGCCCAGGCCGCGCGCTGGCTCGAAACGCTCGGCGCCCGTGGCGATCTTGGCGAGACGCCCGCAGCGTGAGAGCTTGAGGAAAAGCTGGACCGTGCCGCATGGCGTTCACGGTCCAGCTATGTGATCCTGCTTAAGAGTGCCTCACGAAACGCCCGGTCACCGCTGGTTCTCGCCCTGAGCCCGGCGGCGCAACGGGCGTTTCGTGAGAGACACACCACCACGCCGGACCCCTTCGGAGATCGCGCGCATGCCCGTCGAGAGCTGTTTATCGCCGGACGACACCCCAGTTTTCGCCGCCCACGCCACCGCCCACATCGACGCGACCCTCGACCGCCTGGGCGAGGCCGAGCGTGCCGCGTTCTGGGCCTCCGTGCGCAAGTGCTACAACACGCCCTACAACGATCCGAAGCCGCGCCCGCTGCCGGCCACGGCCCTGATCGCGAAAGCCCTGACCGATCAGGCCTTGACCGATCAGGCCTTGACCGATCAGGCCCTGGCGGAGGCACCCGAGCGCGCGATGCCGGACCTCGCTGTTCCGGACCTCGCTGTTCCGGACCTGGCTATTCCGGATCTCGCCATTCCGGATCTCCCCATGCCGGATCTCGCCATGCCCGTCGCGGCGATGCGCGTTCCGGGCCTCGGCACCGAGGCGCACGTGTCCTGAATCCCGGCGATCCGCGCCGTCTGCCGGTGCCGTCCGGGCCCCGGCTCCGCCGCCGTATTTCTGGACGATGGGCAGGCTCCACCGGCCGCCTCGTCCCACAAGGTTTCCCCATGCTCCTCGACGTCCGGCGCTGCCTCATCCTCGGAATCTCGGCGGTCCTCCTGTGCGGGCCGGCGGATCGGATCGGTGCCGGATCGCTCCTCGGCGCCGGCCTCGCCGCGGCGCAGGAGGCGGCCCCCGAGGAGGCCGAGGGCCCGCGCAAGCGCCGGCGCACGCGCGAGCCGCGGGGCGCGTCCAAAGCCATCACGGCCCCGGGGATGCAGCAGGCGACCCCCGTGGCGATCTTCGGCGACTGGAACGTCTTCGCCAGCGGCCAGGGCAAGACCCGGGTCTGCTACGCCATCGCCCAGCCGACGGCGCGCTCGCCCAAGACCCTGAAGCGCGACACCGCCTACCTGTTCGTCACCGTCCGCAAGGCGGAAAACATCCAGAACGAGGTCGCGGTGATGCTGGGCTTTCCGGCCAAGCCCGCCGGCAGTCAGTCCGGCGCTGCGGCGAAGCCCAACGCGGCCGCCACGGACCCGGCCATCCACCTCGGGGCCACCCGCTACGGCCTCGTCACCAAGGACAACAACGCCTGGCTCCAGAACCAGGCGGAAGAGGCCCGCGTCGTCACCGAGATGGGCCGCACGGCCAAGCTCCAGGTCAAGACGACCTCCCTGCGCGGCAACCCCACCAGCGACGACTACGCCCTGGCGGGCTTCGCCGAAGCGATGAAGCGCACCCGCGACGAGTGCAAGTAGCACGTACAAGTCGCGCGCAGGCGAGCGCAGCGCCCCGGGGGAGGGGCGCTGCGCTTCATCGGGCGGAGCTCACGAGAAATCAGACCGCGCGCAGGTGTCCGGCGCCGGTGGGACGGCCCCGCGACGGGGTGCCGGACCGGGCCCGGAACCGCTCGCGGGCGGCGCGGGCAGCCTGCTCGACGCTGGCAAACACGGTTCCGTCGAGGCGGTCGAAATCCCGCTGCGACGAGAAGAACCGCACCCCGCCGCGCTCCGGCACGGCGATCCCGGCCGTGACCTCGCCGATCTCGATGATCCGCGTCGGGGCCGTGGCCGCGCGATCGGCATGGATCGGGTCGGCGTGGAGCCGGTTGCGGGCGCGGGCGGTCTGAAGATCGTGGAAGGGCGGGGCCGCGTGGCGCTGGTTCAGGGCACGGGCGGTGGTGTCGGCGTGATGATGCGACATGGGAGCGAACTTTCCTGGGGCCGGCGTCGGGCCGGGCGTGGACGGGCGGGATGCGTTTCGAACATCAGCATCGACAGCCGTCGCAGGCGTTCGGGATCGGTCGGATCGGGAGGTTGTTCAGCACGGCAAGTCATCCTCATCGAGCAAGGACCACGAGGCGCGGGCGCGTCGCGGAGCTTTAGCGTTTGGTGACGCGGCGCAAGCTGCACACTTCAAATCACCGCGGTGCGGCGGCGGTGAAAGCCGCCGACGAACACCTTGAAGATGCTGTGCGGGGGCGGTTTCGTCAACGGATCGATCTTTCGAATGCAAGCTCGGGCCTAGCAGGAACCGCTCCCCGCCCGGTCCGGCGCGATGGTTTCGTGCCGTCGCCCGGTCAGGCCGACGCGACGAGGGCCGCGAAGCCGGAAAAGTCGTCGAACACCCGCGCGGCGCCGGCGGCGACGAGGTCCGCGCCGCCGCGGTCGTGGGTCCAGTGGCCGCCGCCGGTGAAACCGAGGACCCGCATCCCCGCCGCCCGCGCCGCCTGCACGCCCGGCACGCTGTCCTCGACGACGAGACAGGCCCGCGGGTCCGCCCCCATGGCGGCGGCGGCGTGGAGGAACAGGTCGGGGGCCGGCTTGCCGCGGGCCACCATGGTCGAGGAATACACCCGGCCCGCGAACAGGGGCAGCAGCCCCGTCAGCCCGAGGGTGTGGGCGAGGCGGACCGGATCGCTGCTCGACGCGACGCAGTGCGGCAGCGCCAGCCCCGCCACGGCCCGCGCCACGCCCGGCATCGCCGTGAGGCCGGCGTCGAAGGCCCGCAGGGTGTCGGCCTTCACCGTCGCGACGAAGTCGTCGGGCACGGTGACGGGGTAGTCGCGGACGATATGCGCCATGATCGAGGCCATGGAGGTGCCGGCGAAGCGCACCCGCACGGTCTCGACGTCCATGGGCACGCCGATGCGGTTGAGGCCGGCCGTGAGGCGGGCGAGGCTGATCGGCTCGCTGTCGACGAGGACACCGTCGCAATCGAAGATCACCAGGGCGAGGGGCGCGTGCGCGTCGCCGACGGGTCGCGGCGCGGCGGTGGTCGAGCTGTGGTCGGTCAAGAATCCATCCCCGGAGAGGCGGGCCGGTTTCGCACGGGCGGCGGCGGCCCGGCAACGGCCGGCTTGCATGGGTCGGCGTCGTATGGGTCGGCCCTGCAGGGCTCCGCTTGCGAGGCTCGGCTTAGCGAGGCTCGGCTTGCACCCATCCGCGCCCACCCCTACTCAGGCACGGGCCGGCGCGATGCCGGCGGGTGTGACCGGGTGCGATGCTTCGTTTTCTCAGCCGCTTCCTCGGCCTCGTCTTCCTCGCGGGCGGCTTCGTCGGCCTCGTCTATGACGGTGCCCGCTCCATCGCCAACAACGGCGTACGGATGACGAGCCTGAGCGATCTCCTGTTCACCCTGTTCAAGGACCGGGCCAGCGCCCTGCAGGGCACCGTCGAGGGCGTCGCGCCGTGGCTCTGGCAGATCCTGGTCCTGCCCCTCACCCTGGCCCCCGCCGCCGTCCTCGGCCTCGGCGTCGGGGCGATCCTGCTCTGGCTCGGCCAGCCCGGCCGCGAGCCCATCGGCTTCCTCAGCCGCCCGTGAGCCAATAGTTGGCCATGAGCGAAGTGCCGACGCGCACGTGACGCGTCCGGGACCGTTTGCGCCGGATGGCACGGGCCTTATGATCCCCGTCGTCCGCGCGCGCGCCGATGCCGTGCATCACGTCCGCCGCGCCTCGGGGTTTCAGCATGTCTCGTCTTCTCGTCGCCACCCTCGTCCTGCCGCTGCTGGCGGGGTCCGCCCTGGCCCAGGCTCCCGCGGCGCCGGGGGGCCGTACCGTCACCAGCACCGGCGTCACCAAACCGCCGGGCCGGGCCGGCGCGCCGTACAGCCGCGCCAACACCGAGGCCGACATGGCCAAGGCCCAGCGGGCGTCCGCCACCCGCGACAAGGCCTGGGATTCGAAGATGCGCACTACCATGGGTTCCATCTGCAAGGGCTGCTGAGGCGAAGGGCGGCCGAGGCGGCCTTGGCGGAATGATCCGCTTCGCGGGCGTCTCGAAGCGGTTTCCCGGCGCGGCGCGTCCGGCCGTCGAGGCCGTCGATCTCACGATCGCCGAAGGCGAGACCTGCGCCCTCATCGGTCCGTCCGGCTGCGGCAAGTCCACCACCCTGCGCATGGTTAACCGCCTGGTGGAGCCGGATGCCGGCACGATCCACCTCGCAGACGCCGACGTGGCCCGGATCGATCCGATCCGCCTGCGCCGCGGCATCGGCTACGTGCTCCAGGGCGTCGGCCTGTTCCCGCACCGGAGCGTCGCCCGCAACATCGCCACGGTGCCCGGATTGCTCGGTTGGCCGAAAGCCCGCATCGCCGAGCGGGTCGACGCCATGCTCGACCTCGTCGGCCTCGATCCGGCGGAGTTCCGGGACCGCCGGCCCGACGCCCTCTCGGGCGGGCAGCGCCAGCGCGTCGGCGTCGCCCGGGCGCTGGCGGCCGATCCGCCCGTGCTGCTCATGGACGAGCCGTTCGGGGCCGTCGATCCCGTGGCCCGTGCCCGCCTCCAGGTCGAGATCGGCGCCATCCTCCGGCGCTTGCGCAAGACCGTGATCCTCGTGACCCACGACCTCGACGAGGCCGTCCGCATGGGCGACCGCCTCGTCCTCATGCGCGCCGGCCGCATCGTCCAGGCCGACACGCCCGATGGCCTGCTGGCGCGGCCGGCCGACGCGTTCGTGGCGGATTTCGTCGGTCCCGACCGGGCCCTGCGGCGCTTGGCCGGGCTCACCGCCGGCGCCCTGGCCGGGCCCGGACCGATTTCGGGCGCGCCGGCCATCGCCCACGATGCGTCCGCGCGCGACGCCCTCGCGCTCATGCTGGCGACGGGGGCCGAGCACCTTACCGTGACCGGGCCGGACGGACCGTCCGGTCTTACGCTCGCGGCGATCCGCGCGGCCTCGGCGCCCGCCTGAGGGGCGGGCGCCTTGCCCTCACTGGCCGGGCGTCAGCTTGAGGATCTTGCCGCCCGGGCCGTCGGTGACGGCGTAGACCGCGCCGTCGGGGCCGACCTTCACGTCGCGGATGCGGTCCTCCAGGGGAATGCGCTCCTCGGTGACCACCTTGTCGCCATCGAGCTTGACCGCGACGAGACCGCCGCTGACGAGGCCGCCGATGAGGAAGGCGTCCTTCCAGGCCGGGAACTTGTCTCCGGTGTAGAGCGCCATGCCGGAGGGACCGATCACCGGGTCCCAGTAATAGACCGGCTGGGCGGTGCCGCCGGCCTGGGTCTTGCCCTCGCCGATCTTCTCGCCCGAATACTCGATGCCGTAGGTCACCTCCGGCCAGCCGTAATTCACGCCGGGCCGCGGGCGGTTCAGCTCGTCGCCGCCGCGCGGGCCGTGCTCCACGGTCCAGAGGCGGCCCTGCGGGTCGAGGGCGGCCGACTGGACGTTGCGGTGGCCGTAGGACCAGATCTCGGGCTTGGCCTTCTCGCCGCCCGTGAACGGGTTGTCCTTGGCGGCGTTGCCGTCGGTGTCGATGCGGAACACCTTGCCGAGGCCGCTGGTGAGGTCCTGGGCCTGGACGCGGGGGCCCTTGTCGGAGCGCTCGCCCACGGTGACGAACAGCTTGCCGTCCGGCGCGAAGACGAGGCGCGAGCCGAAATGCTTGTCGCCGTCGTAGGTCGGCATCTGCCGGAAGATCACCTTGACCTCGTCGAGGCGGGCCGCACCCTTGTCCTCGATGAGCTTGGCGCGGGCGACGGTGGTGCCGTTGCCCTTTTCGCGGGGCTCGGCGTAGCTGAAGTAGATCAGCCGGTCGGCGACGAAGCTCGGGCTGAGCGCCACGTCGAGGAGGCCGCCCTGGCCCCTGGCATCGACCTTCGGCACCCCGGGGATCGGCGCGCCCGGCGTGCCGTCCCTGGCCACGATCCGCAGGGTCCCGGCCTTCTCGGTGACCAGCATGCGGCCGTCGGGCAGGAATTCCAGGGCCCACGGGCTGTCTAGGCCCTTGGCCACGGTCTCGGTCTTGACCTTGGTGGCCTCGGCGGGCTTCGGCGCCCGGGTCTGGTTGGGCAGGAGCGGCTTGTAGGACGTGTTGGGCGCCTCGGTCTCGGCGGGCGTGGTGCCGGCGGCATCGGACGTCGGCGCGCTGAAGGCCTCGCCCTCGACCCGCGGCTGCCGGGGCGCGGCGGCGCCCGCCTCCTGCGCGATGGCGCCCGCGGGAAGGCCGGCGAGGGCGAGGGTGGCGAGCAGGGTCTGGGAGATGCGCTTCACGTCGGATTGTCCTCCATGGCGGCGAGGTGCCGTGTCAGGTTTTCGCCGTATCGGGTCGTCGTGGCTTCTACCGGTACCGGCGCCCCGGCGCGAGGCAGCCGAAAGCGCCCCGGCCGGCCGCCGAGGCCCGCGCGGCTGAAGGGGAGATGGGGCGAGGGCGGGCGTTTGACGAGTCCCGGTCTCCGTCGGCAACCGATGTTCGGGGCCGTCGAAGACCGGGAGTGCCGCCGCCGCGGTGGACAAGGCTCGGCGCGGTGGACAAGGCATGAGGCGGACGGTGTCCTGCCCCGCGGGGCGCACGCACCGCCTTGACCCTCCGGCCCCGCGTCGCCAAGTCTCATCCTGAGGCGCCGCCCGTATGCGGCGCACCCCGCCCAGGGCCGTCCGGCCCGGACGGACCGCGCTCCGGCGCGAACGTGAAAGGGACCAAGATGGCGACGGTGAAAGTGACCGACGCGAGTTTCGAGCAGGACGTCCTCAAGTCCGTCGAGCCCGTGGTCGTGGATTTCTGGGCCGAGTGGTGCGGTCCCTGCCGGCAGATCGGCCCGGCGCTCGAGGAGATCGCCACCGACCTCCAGGGTCGGGTGAAGATCGCCAAGGTCAACGTCGACGAGAACCCCGGCATCGCCGCGCAGTACGGCATCCGCTCGATCCCGACGCTGCTGATCTTCAAGAATGGCGAACTCGCCAGTCAGAAGGTAGGCGCCGCGCCCAAGGGCGACCTCTCGCGCTGGATCCAGGCGAGCGCCTGAACGGGTTTTCGGTACACGGATGGACGAAGGCCCGGTGCTCGCGCACCGGGCCTTTTTTTCATCCACGGTTCCGTCCCCGCGCGACGGGCGCTTGAAACGAAGGAAGCCCGGCCTTTCGGCCGGGCTTCCCAAGTTCCGGGATTCGGAAGTTTCCGAGACCGGACGGTGTTCGGCCTAGTACGAGCCGAACTTGTAGTTCAGGCCGGCGCGGATGACGGCGAACTCGGTGTCGCGGCCACGGGTGCCGCCGGTGGCGGTGGCGTAGGGGGTGCCGGTGCGGAACTGCAGGCCGGTGCTGTTGGACACGGCGAACACGTTGCTGGCGGCGGTGCGATCGAGGTTCACGTACAGACCTTCGACCTTCAGCGTCACGGCGGACGAGCGGAAGAAGTTCAGGAACGAGTCGGTCGGGAGCGCGTACTCGATACCGCCGCCGGCGGCGTAGCCGGTGCGGAAGTCGTCGTTGCCGCGGAAGCCGCCGAACGAACGCTCGGCGCTGCCGGCGCCGTAGGCGAAGCCGCCGGTGCCGTAGAACAGGACGCGGTCGAAGGCGTAACCGATGCGGCCGCGCACGGTGCCGAAGTAGTCGAGGCTGGAGATGCCGTTCGGGTTGACGAACGTCAGGTCCGGGTTCGGGGTGCCGACGAAACCGGCGACGCGGTTGCGGTCACGACCGAAGTCGACGTACTGGGCGTCGGCCTCGACGCCGATCACGAGGCCGGAGCCCGGCGTGAACTGGTAGTTGTAGCCGATCTGGCCACCGCCCGTGAAGCCTTCCTGCGAACGGCTGTTGTTGTAGATCACAGCGCCGTTGCCGCCGACGAGGCCGGGGGCGCGGAAGATGCCGGAAGCGCCGGTGGCGACGACGGCGGGGGTGGCAACGTCGTTACCGGCGTCGAAGCCGTAACCAGCGTTGAAACCGGCGTAGAAGCCGGTCCAGGTGAACACCGGCACCGGCACGAAGACCGGCGGCGCGGCGCGGCGCGGAAGGTCGGCGGCCGTGGCGGCAGCCGTGAGAGCCGTGAAGGCGGCGAAAGACGTCAGAAGCTTTTTCATTATTGATCCCCAGCGAGTTGCCCGATCGAGGGAGAAACTAACCGAGTTTCCACGGCCAAGATGTAGCATGGGTGCCACACCGGCCGGAGCGATGCAGGACGGCGTCTCTCGGCCAATGCGGCGATGTCATGTCGGCGGCGTGCCGTTGGCCGTCAGCACGGCGCCGGCCAAGTAGAGCGAGCCGCAGATGAGGATGCGCGGCGGCCGGTCGAACGCCGTGGCGCACAGGCCCTCCAGCGCCGCCTCGATGCCGGAGGCCACCTGGGCGTCGAGGCCGACCTCGACGGCGATCTGCGCCACCTCGTCGGCGGGGCGCGCCGCCATCTGGCCGGCGATGGGCACGGCGATGAGGGTCCGGGCGAGGCCGACGAAGTTGCGCAGGAACCCCTCCGCGTCCTTCGTGCCGAGCAGCCCGACCACGAGGACGAGGGGCACGTCGCTGCGCTCGCCGAGATCCGCCATGGCGGCGGCGAGGATGCGGCCGCCGTCGACGTTGTGGCCGCCGTCGAGCCAGAGTTCCGCGCCGGCCGGCACGAGCTCGGACAGGCGTCCCCGGTTGAGCCGCTGCAGACGTCCGGGCCAGTCGACGGTGTCGAGCCCCCGCTCGATGGCGGCAATCCCGATATCGCCGAACCCCGCCGCCCGCAGGGCCGCGATGGCGGTGCCCGCATTGGTGAGCTGGTGGCGCCCGTTGAGGCGGGGGCGGGGCAGGTCGAACAGGTCGACCTCGTCCTGGAACACGAGGCGCCCGCGCTCGGCATGCACGGAAAAATCCTGGTTGCCGACCCGGATCGGATCGGCCCCGATGGCGTCGGCCAGCCGGCACAGGACCGAATCGGCCTCGACGTAGTCCTGGGCGGCGATCACCGCCGGGCAGCCGGCCTTGAAGATGCCGGCCTTCTCCGTGGCCACCGCCTCGACGGTGTCGCCGAGATACTCGGCATGGTCGCGCCCGATGGGGGTGACCACGGCGCAGGCCACCTGGTCGATGACGTTGGTGGCGTCCACCCGTCCGCCGAGGCCCACCTCCAGCAGGAGCACGTCGGCGGGCGTCTCGGAGAACAGCAGGAAGGCGGCGGCCGTGGTGATCTCGAACACCGTGATCGGCTCGCCGGCATTGGCCGCCTCGCAGCGGGCGAGGGCATCGGCGAGCTGGTCCTCGGGCACGTAGTGTCCGCCGCCGACGGCGCCGATGCGGATGCGCTCGTGGAAGCGCACGAGGTGGGGCGAGGTGTAGACGTGGGCGGCCAAGCCCCCGGCCTCGAGGATCGCGCGCATGAACGCGATGGTCGAGCCCTTGCCGTTGGTGCCGGCGACGTGGATCACCGGCGGCAGCTTGCGCTCCGGGTGGCCGAGGCGTTCGAGCAGGCGCTGGATGCGACCGAGCGACAGGTCGATCGTGCGCGGATGCAGGGCGAGGAAGCGCGCCATCAGCGCGTCGGAGGAATCCATGGGCGGGGTCGCGTCGGGGGGCTCAGGCCGGCTCGGCCACGGGGGCCGGCCTGAGC
>NZ_VRUZ01000045.1:0-29761 GCF_008039485.1 Methylobacterium sp. WL69
TTTGACCCCCGACGCCCCCCCCTGACGAGCGGACGATGAGCAACAGCCCCTTCGACGACGCCCCCCCGGCGGGCATCGCTCCCGTCTTCCCGAGCGTGGCGCCGGCCGCCGCCCCGGCCGCCGAGGCCCGCATCGGCGACACCCGCAACATCGATTCGATCCTGCGCATTCCGGTCCTCATCCAGGTGGTGCTCGGCTCGGCGACCATGCCGGTGGCCGACCTGATGAAGCTCGGGCGCGGCGCCATCGTCTCCCTCGACCACCGGGTCGGCGAGCCCGTGGACGTCACCGTCAACGGGCGCGTGGTCGCCCGCGGCGAGATCGTCGTGGTGGAAGAGGACAATTCCCGCTTCGGGGTCTCCCTGACGGAGATCGTCGGCCCGGCCGATTCCGGACAGAATGGCTGACCCGATGAGCGTGGGCAGCGTGCCGATCCCCCAGAAATCCCCGGGACTCCCGCGCCAGCTCGCCCCCGTGGACGAGGTCGCGGCCCTGCTGCTCGCCATGGGCAAGCCGGCGGCCGGCCGCCTGCTGAAGTATTTCGAGGCCGACGAGATCAAGCGCATCACCCGCTCGGCGATGCAGCTCGGCTCCGTCAGTGCCCATCAGCTCGACACCATCGTGGATGCGTTCTCGGGCGAGTTCTCCAACGGCGGCAGCCTCATCGGCACCGTACAGGAAGTCGAGAAGCTTCTCACCGGCCTGATCCCGGCCGCCCAGCTCGCCGAGATCCTCGCCGACGTGCGCGGTGATTCCACCCGGTCCGTCTGGGACCGGATGTCGGAGGTCTCCGAGACCGTCCTGGCGAGCACCCTCGTCAAGGAGCATCCCCAGACGGCGGCCCTGATCCTGTCGCGGATCAAGCCGGCCACCGCCGCCAAGGTGATGGCCCACCTGCCCCTGCCCCTGCGCAACACGGTGATGCGCCGGATGCTGACGTTCAAGCCCGTGGTCGACGAGATCATGCAGTCGGTCCAGCGTGCCCTGCACGAGGACTTCCTCATCAACGGCTCGCGCAATTCGGGGGCCGACACCCACGCCAAGATGGCCGACATCATCAACAAGATGGAGCGCACGCAGATCGACGACGTGCTGACGAGCCTGGGGGAATCCCGTCCCAAATCCGTGGAGATCCTCAAGGGCCTGCTGTTCACCTTCGACGACATCGTCAAGCTGGCGCCCCGCGCGCGCACCACCCTGTTCGACGCCGTGCCCAACGACCGCCTCGTCATGGCCCTCAAGGGCACGGACGCGGAGTTCCGCACCGTGGTCCTCGGCGCCCTCTCGGCCCGGGTGAAGCGGATGGTCGAGCACGAGCTCAACGGTGGCGAGCCGGCGGCGCAGAAGGACGTGCTGGAGGCCCGCCGCTCCATCACCGATCTCGCTATGGAGATGGCCGGGCGCGGCGACATCGAGATCAACGCCGGAGGCGAGGTTGAGCCCCTCGTCCGCTGAGGGCGGCGAGCCCGTGACCGGCGAAATCACGGTCCGGCCACGCGGCCGCCCGCATGTCTGACGATCAGGAGAGCAAGACCGAGGACGCCACCGAGAAGCGGGTGCGCGACGCCGTCGAGAAGGGCGACGTCCCGTTCTCCCGCGAGGCGCCGGTCTTCGCCTCGATCCTCGGGCTGCTCATCGCGCTCAGCCTCGTGGTGCGCGACGGGACCGGCCCCCTGGTCCGCGACCTCATCCCGTTCATCGACCACCCGCGCGACTTCGCCCTCGGGAACAGCCAGGACGCCGCCATGATCCTCCAGGGCACCGCCCTGGCGGCGGCCCGGTTCCTGATCCCGATCCTGGCGATCCTGGGCGGGTGCAGCCTCGTCGCCTCCCTGGTGCAGAACGTGCCGAGCGTGGTGGGCGAGCGCATCCGGCCGCAATGGTCCAGGATCTCGCTCGCCAAGGGCTGGGGACGGATCTTCGGAAAATCGGGTCAGGTCGAATTCCTGAAATCGCTCTTTAAATTCCTGAGCGTCACCGTCGTCGCCCTGCTGCTCCTGCGCTCGGAGGGCAACAAAGCCGTGAATGCCATGTTCTCCGACCCGAGCCAGATCCCCGACCTGATCCTCACCGTGGCGATCCGCCTCGTGTCGGTGGTCAGCATCGCCACCATCGTCATCGTGGCGGCCGACCTCGTCTGGTCGCGCCTGCGCTGGCAGCGCTCGATCCGCATGTCGAAGCAGGATCTCAAGGACGAGCACAAGCAGTCCGAGGGCGATCCCCTGGTCAAGGGCCGCCTGCGGTCCATGGCACAGGACCGCTCGCGCAAGCGCATGCTCGCAAACGTGAAGAACGCCACCCTGGTCATCGCCAACCCGACCCACTACGCCATTGCCTTGCGCTATGCCCGCGACGAACAGCCCGCGCCCCTGGTTCTCGCCAGGGGCAAGGATCTCCTGGCCCTGCGTATCCGTGAAATCGCCGAGGCGAACGGCATTCCGGTGGTGGAAGACAAGCTTCTCGCAAGGTCCCTGTATGACAGTGTCGAAGTCGATCAGATGATTCCGGCGGAGTTCTACAGCGCAGTGGCCCAAGTCCTGTTCTTCCTGTTCTCGAAAGCCCGCTGATGAGCGCTCGTCCCACGTTGGAATCGAGCGGCACCGAAGATGTGCTCGCAGCGGCCGAGCGCGTCTTCGCCACGGCGATCCGCGACTTCATCGCCGAACTCTGTCTCCTCGACGGCGGCATCCTCATCGGATGGGTGCAGGGCGGGCGCCACGGCAACATCGCCGACCTCGTCGCCTCCTCGGCCGAGCCGTTCTTCAAGGAAGCCACCATCGCGTATGCAGACGGGGCCGACGTGCGCTTCGACTGGGGGCGCTCGCTCACCGTGGTCCTCGACATGGAGTTCGTCACCGCGCCCGTGACGGTGTTCTTCAAGCTCGTCCTCGACGGCGTCTATGTCGGCGTCGCGATCCAGCGCATCCTGGCCGACCAGGAGGGCGACACGGGGCCGGGCTTCTGCCTCGACGGCTTCGCCAGCGCCCTCGACGGCGCCCGGATCGCCCCCGCGGCGGTCTGAATCCGCCCGGAGGCGCGCGGCGCGCAGCCGCCCGGATCGCCCTCCATCGATACAACCAAGACTTGATCTCCCACCTGCTCCAATGGACTCAGGATGGGACGATCGGTGACCTATGTCAGACAGGCCATTGACCTGCCTTCGTGCGCCGGACATGGATAGTCCAGCGGGCACGAATCACCATGCGATGAAGAACTTCGGACGAGACCGTACAGAATGCTGGACAGATATCAGCATATTTAAGGGAAAAACTTGATTTCCCGATAAAACGAACTGTATTCCCGAACCAATCCAAACACATCATAGGGAAAATCGACCCGCGGCTTGGGATGGGGAAGACGTAAACCGAATGCAAGCGATGTGTGATTGTCGGCCGGAGCCTGGTCGTCTGGGGAGGCGGTAGATGTATATCTTGGTCGACACCCGGCAATCGGTGAATGCCGGGTACAAGGCCAGCTTCGACCGGGAGGGCATCTCTTCCCTCGGTCTGGCGCCGGACGAGTTCGCCAACTGGTTTCAGGCCTCGTCGCGCCTCGACCGCGAAGCGATCCAGGGCTTCCTGCTGGGTGATTTCGAGGACCGGGCCAAGTGTGCCGGCGCCATCCGCAGGCTCTCCCGCGCGCCGATCATCGCGCTGAGCGACGTGCGCTCCCTCGACCAGACCCTGCTGTTGTTCGAGGCCGGCATCGACGACGTGCTGCCGAAACCCGTCCATGTCCGCGAAATCCTGGCCCGGTCCGAGGCGATCTGGCGCCGGGTCAACGGCGGCGCGCCCCTGGCGCCCCGCGACATGCCGCCGGTCCCCACAGACCGCCTCAGGGTGTTCTTCGACGGGCGCGACCCCGAGGTGGACGGCGAAGCCCTGTCCCTGCCGCGCCGCGAGCGCCACATCCTCGAATGCCTCGTGCGCAACCGGGGCAAGCGGATGACCAAGACCCAGATCTACAACGTGGTCTACGGCGTCTACAGCAACGGCGTCGAGGAGAGCGTCATCGAGGGGCACGTGAGCAAGCTGCGCAAGAAGCTCGCCACCCGCCTCGGCTTCGACCCCATCGAGGCCAAGCGTTTCATGGGCTACACCTTCGTCGGGTAGGGCCGGCGCCGGACGCACCGGACGGGAACATGCGGACCTGAACGAGACGCCCCCCCCGCGGTCGTCGGCATCGGCGGGCGTGCACGGCCGGGAGGTGGCCTCGATGTCGATGGCCACGGGGCATCCCGAACCTTATTGCCGAGTCTTCTTGCGTTTGCCCCATCGACGCCGGCCGCTCGCCGCGTCGGATGGAGTCTTGATCGTCCGGCCGGCAAAGTGGCGTTCGCGAGACCGGGATCGCCCCCCTCAAACCGCGCGGTAACCGGCCCGTATCAAATCCAAAAATAGCAATAAATTCCTGTCTTATATTAGATAGATAACCCGTTTACAGGGCCGAGTTTGCTTGTTATCCAAGAGCCTACGGACGGTTCGGACCGATCTCGCTGTCGCACCATAACCCTCGGTTGCGGCACGAGATTCCGCCAATTCACGGTGGCCCGGGCTATGGGTCGCAGGCGCGCCGGACGTCCGGGTGAAAAGCGGCATCAGACCGCTCACGGAAATGGAATGGCCGCCATGCGGGTGGCTGAAGGGAGGATGCTATGAGCTTGGCAACAAGCCTGCCATCGGACTTCACTGAGCCCCTGCTCGACGTCGATGGCGTCACACTCCGGTACAAGACGCCCCATCATCTCGTCACGGCCACCTACCGGGTCAGCTTCCAGGTGTTTCCGAGCGACCGGTTCGTCCTGCTCGGGCCATCGGGATGCGGAAAATCCACGCTTCTGAAATCGGTCGGCGGCTACATGGCCCCGACGGAGGGCCAGATCCGCCTGAAGAATCAGGTCGTCACCGAGCCCGGACCGGACCGGATGATGGTGTTCCAGGAATTCGATCAGCTCCTGCCCTGGAAGACCGTGCGCCAGAACGTGGTCTTCGCCCTCGAGGCGTCGGGGCGCCTGGCGGGCCGCGCCGCCGACGAGCGGGCGATGCACTACATCGACAAGGTCAACCTCAGCGCCTTCGCCGACAGCTATCCGCACATGCTGTCGGGCGGCATGAAGCAGCGCGTGGCCATCGCCCGGGGCATGGCGATGGAACCCGACATCCTCCTGATGGACGAACCCTTCGCGGCGCTGGACGCCCTGACGCGCCGGCGGATGCAGGACGAGCTCCTGGCCCTGTGGGAGGAGACCCGCTTCACGGTCCTGTTCGTCACCCACTCGATCCCCGAGGCCATCAAGATCGGCTCGCGCATCCTGCTGCTCTCGCCCCATCCCGGCGAGGTCAAGGCCGAGCTCAACACGGCCGGCTCACCGCAGGACGTGCTCCTGCTGGAGCAACGCATCCACCAAATGCTGTTTTCCGAAGAGATCAAGGAGGCAGAGAATGTCTAGGACCGCGAAGGCCCTCGTGTCTCCCATCGTCCTGCGGCCGAGCCGCCCCGAGATCGTCCGCGACAGCGGCGGCAGCTACGGGGGCGCCATCGTCGAGAAGCCCCTCTCCACGGTCGAACGGCTCTACAACCATGCCTGGCTGCGCAAGCTCGTCATCCTGGCGGCGCTGGCCCTGATCTGGGAGGCCTACGGGCGCATCCTCGACAACGATCTCCTGTTCCCGACCTTCTCCGCCACGGTGACGGCCTTCGCCCACGGGGTCGCGGACGGGACGCTGCCGATGCGGGCCTGGGGATCGATCAAGGTGCTGCTCATCGGCTACGGCCTCGGAATCGTCCTGGCGACGGTGCTCACCGGCATCGCCATCAGCTCGCGCATCGGCACCGACTTCCTCGAGACGATGACGTCGATGTTCAACCCCCTGCCGGCCATCGCCCTGCTTCCCCTGGCCCTGATCTGGTTCGGCCTCGGCAACGGCAGCCTCATCTTCGTGCTGGTCCATTCCGTGACCTGGGCCATCGCCCTGAACACGCATTCGGGCTTCCTCTCGGTCAGTCGCACCCTGAAGATGGTCGGCCGCAACTACGGCCTGCGCGGCGGCAGGCTGATCACCAAGATCCTGATCCCCGCCGCCTTCCCGAGCATCCTCACGGGCCTGAAGGTCGGCTGGGCCTTCGCCTGGCGCACCCTCATCGCGGCGGAACTCGTCTTCGGCGTCAGTTCGGGTTCGGGCGGCCTCGGATGGTTCATCTTCGAGAACAAGAACATGCTCGACATCCCCAACGTCTTCGCCGGGCTGCTGACGGTGATCATCATCGGTCTCTGCGTCGAGAACCTGATCTTCCAGACCATCGAGCGCCACACCCTGCAGCGCTGGGGCATGCAGGCGTGACCGTCCCGGGCACAGAGCGCCCACGCGGGATCTGAAGCGACCGGCCGGGGCGGGAGCTGTCCCACCCGTCCGGAGCTCCGGTCAATCGAGGTCGGAGCGGTAGTGCAGCGCCGCCGTCCAGCTCTGACGGTACTCGATCGGCGCGCCCGCCAGGGACACCGCCACCCGGCGCACGAGGAGCAGGGGCGCCGCCGGCGGGCAGCCGAGGGCGGCCGCGACGGCGGCGCTCGCGCCGTCGGTGGCGATCTCGTCCCGCGCCCGCGCCACGGTCTGGCCGCAGCGGGCCTGATACAGCACGTAGATCTCCTCCAGCATCTCGGCGCCCGGCTCGGCGTGGAGTTGCGCGAACAGGTCCGCCGGCAGCGCGATGCGCTCGTAGACCATCGGGACGCCGTCCTCGCTGCGGGTGCGCAGCAGGACCAGCGCCTTCGCGCCCGCCGCCAGACCGAGCCGGGCGCGGTCCTCGGCATCGGCCCGGGCCATTCCGGCCGCGAGGACGTGGGCCACGGGGCGGAACGGCCGGCCGTCGCCGTGGACGAAGCGCAGGAAGCGGAAGCGGGAGCGATCGCTCGAGTGCGGCACCACCTGCGTGCCACGCCCGTGCTGGCGCTCCAGCAGCCCCTGCCCGACGAGATCCTCCATCGCCTTGCGTATCGTCCCGATGGAGACGCCGAGATCCGTGGCGAGCTGCGGCTCGCTCGGCAGGTAGCTGCCGGGCGTCCAGATTCCGTCCACGATCCGGCGCAGCATCAGGTCGCGCGCCTGCAGGTAGAGCGGGCGGCTCGCCAGGGGCTCGTTTTGGTGCGCAGGATTGGGGGCGGTTCGGATGGCGTTCGGCAAGGCGCAACTCATATATATGACATATGACCGTTGACAGCGATCGTCCCGAGGCTATCGTGGCCCTCGGCACCGGACCAGAGAATTCGGGCAGACGAGGAGGAACACATGGCGCTCGGCCGTCTCAATCGGCTCTGCGGAGCCGCAGCCCTCGTCACGGCGAGCCTGCTGGCCGGATCGGGAGCAGCCTGGGCCGAGGCGTCCGTCGTGCGCCTCGCCAAGCAGTTCGGCATCTCCTACCTGCCCCTCACCGTGATGGAGGAGGAGCGGCTCATCGAGAAGCATGCCCGCCAGCAGGGGCTTGACCTGACGACCGAGTGGCTGCGCTTCACCGGCGGCTCCGGCATGAACGAAGCCCTGCTGTCGGGAAACCTCGACTTCGCCGCTGGCGGCGTCGGGCCGATGCTGACGATCTGGGGCCGCACCCGGGGCAACATGATGGTCAAGGGCGTGGCGGCCTTGAACGCCATGCCGCTCTGGCTGGTCACGGTGAATCCGGCGGTGAAATCGATCAAGGACTTCACCGAGAAGGACAAGATCGCCCTGCCGACGGCCAAGAGCTCGATCCAGGCGATCACCCTGCAGATGGCCGCCGAGAAGGCCTTCGGACCCGGCCAGCAGGGCAAGCTCGATCCGCTCACGGTCTCCATGGGCCACCCCGACGCCCAGACGGCGATGCTCGGCGGCCGCTCCGAGATCACCGCGCATTTCGGCGCCCCGCCGTTCCAGGAGGTGGAGCTGAAGGACCCCAAAGCCCGCAAGGTGCTCGACAGCTACGACGTGCTCGGCGGGCCGCACACCTTCAACCTCGTCTGGGCGAGCAGCCGCTTCGTCTCCGCCAACCCGAAGATCGTCGCCGCCTTCCGGGGCGCCCTGGAGGAGAGCCTGGCCCTGATCAAGGCGGAGCCCAACCGGGTCGCCGCCCTCTGGATCAAGGCGGAGAACGCCAAGCTGACCGAGGCCGAAGCGGTGGACATTATCCGCGCGCCGCAGACCGGCTGGACCAGCGCGCCCCTGAACATGCTCGCCTATCTCGACTACATGAACCGCGCCGGCCTTGTCAGCGCCAAGGCCGCCGACCAGGGCGAGCTGTTCTTCCCCGGCGCCGTCACGAAGGCGGAGCGCTGAGGCATGAACGCTCCGATCCCGAACGCGGCGCTGAACGGTCGTGCGGTCGAGCCCGCGACCGGGGCGATGCTGACGGTGCGCATCCGGCGGGACGGCGGCATTCAGACCTTCGCCGTGGCGCGGCGCCCGGCCCAGACCATCCTCGACGTGGTCACCGAGATCCAGCGCGAGCAGGACCCGACGCTGGCCTACCGCTTCGCCTGCCGGGTCGGCATGTGCGGATCCTGCGCCATGATGGTGAACGGCCGCCCGCGCTGGACCTGCCGCACCCGGGTCGCGGCGGTGGCGGCGAGCGACGGCCTGACGCTCGAACCCCTGCGCAACCTGCCGGTGGTCAAGGATCTGGCCGTCGACATGGAGCCGTTCTTCGAGAAGTGGACGGCCGCGCACGGCGCCTTCGAGCCCGGCGATGCACCGACCGTGGACTTCGCCGTGGTGGCGCCGGACTCGCCCGAGCGCCGGGCCGTGGATGCCGGCATCGAGTGCATCAATTGCGGGGTCTGCTACGCCGCCTGCGACGTGGTGACGTGGAACCCGGACTACCTCGGGCCGGCCGCCCTCAACCGGGCCTGGACCCTGGTGAACGACGTCCGCGACCGGGGCCGGGAGGCACGCCTCGAGGCCGTCTCGGGCGATGCCGGCTGCCAATCCTGCCACACCCACATGAGCTGCACCGAGAGCTGCCCCAAGGCGCTGGCGCCGACCTTCGCCATCGCGGGCCTCAAGCGCGAGACCGCCAAAGCGTCCCTCCGGCGGCTCGGCGCCCGTCGCTTCCGGAGGTCGGCATGAACCCGCTCCTCTACGTCGCCCAGCGCGGCACCGCCGTGATCCTGGCCGTCGCCGTGGCGGTCCATCTCGGCACCATCCTGTACGCCGTGCGCGGCGGCCTCACCGCCGGGGAGATCCTCGGCCGCACCCAGGGCAACCGCGCCTTCCTCGCCTTCTACGGTGTCTTCGTCATCGCGGCGGCGATCCATGCGCCCATCGGCCTGCGCAGCATCCTGCGCGAGTGGACGGGCTGGCGCGGGCGTTCCCTCGACGGCGCGATGCTCGCCGTCTCGGCGCTCCTGGTCGTCCTCGGGCTGCGCGCCGCCCTCGCGGTCTACATCGCATGAATGCCGGGACGCAGGCGGCCCCCCTGCCCCGGCGCGGCGCGGCGCGCCCGCGCGCCGGCCTTGCCGCCGCCCTCCTGCACCGCCTGTCAGGCATCGCCCTCGCGCTGTTCCTGCCGATGCACTTCATCGCCCTCGGGACCGCGCTGCAGGGGGCCGACCGCCTGGAGAGCTTCCTCGGGCTGACCCATAACGGCTTCGTGCGCACGGCCGAATGGGGCCTCGTCAGCGCGCTGGCCCTGCATCTCGTCCTCGGACTGCGCGTGCTCGCCATCGAGTGGTTCGCCACGCGCGAGCGGACGGCGCTCATGGTCTCGCTCTGCGTGGCGGCGGCTCTGGCGGTCGGGCTCCTGTTCCTGCTCGGCGGCGCCTGACCCTCGGCCCTTCCGCCCCCAACCCCCTAAGGAGACCGGCATGGACCTCGATCTCTCCGAAGTCGAAGCCTTGTGCAGGGACCTCTACGTCCGTGCCCTGAAACTCCTGCCCCCCGACATCAAGGCGGGCTTCGCCGACCTGGCGCGGGAGGAGACCAGCGCCACCGGCCGGGCGATCCTCGGCACCATGGTCGAAAACATCGCGGTGGCCGAGCGCACGCGCAACATCCTGTGCCAGGACACCGGCATTCCGATCTACAACGTGGTGATCGGGCGCGACGTGCGCTTCGACGGCGCCGACCTCAAGGCCGCCATCCGGCGCGGCTGCGCGCGCGCCACCACCGAGCATTCCCTGCGCTCCTCCGTGGTCCACCCGATCACCCGCGTGAACGAGCAGACCTCCTGCGGCATCCGCGTGCCGATCATCCATGTGGATTTCGACGACCGGCCCGAGACGGTCGCGATCGAGATGATCCCGAAGGGGTCGGGCTCGGAGAACGGCTCGTTCCTGCAGATGCTGCTGCCCTCCGACGGCATCAACGCGGTCAAGCGCTTCGTCATCGACCGGGTGATCGAGCTCGGCGGCCGCGTCTGCCCGCCGACCATCGTGGGCGTCGGCATCGGCGGCACCTCGGACCTGTGCATGCACCTCGCCAAGGTGGCGGCGACCCGCAAGCTGCGCACCGCCTGTTCCGACCCCGACGGCGCCCGGATCGAGGCGGAGCTGTCGCGCGCCGTCAATGAGCTCGGCATCGGGCCGCAGGGGCTCGGCGGGCGCTCCACGAGCTTCGCCGTCCATGTCGAGATCGCCGCGACCCACATCACCCAGAATCCGGTGGCGGTGAACATCCAGTGCCATTCGGCCCGCCGCGCCCGAGCGACCTTCACGCCGGGCGGCATCGCCTTCGACTGATCTAAACGTCCGCGACTGATCCAAGCGTCCGCGACGGATCCAAGCGTCTGCGACTGATCCAAGCGGCCTCCGGGAGAGCAGCGTCATGCACCACGTTCTCGACATGCCGATCGATGCCGCGCGGGCGCGCGCCCTGCGGATCGGCGACACCGTCACCCTGCGCAAAACCCTGTTCGGCATCCGGGACGCGACCCTGATCCACATGTTCGACCAGGGCCGCCGCACGCATCTCGACCTGTCGGGTCACGCCGTCATCCACACGGCGCCCAACGTCCACCGCGTGCCGGTCTCGGCCGAGGCCCCCGTCGGCTACGCGCCGTTCTGCATCGGCACCACCACCTCCATGCGGATGGAGCGCTTCACCGACGCCTTGATGCGGCGGGAAGGCGTGCGCCTCATCGTCGGCAAGGGCGGCATGGGCCCGAAGACCCTCGACGCCTTCGCCGAACAGGGCGGCGCCTACCTCGCCATCGTCGGCGGCGCCGCCGCCCTGGAGACCACCTGGATCGAGCGGATCGAGGACATCGACCTCGACGACCTCCACCCCGAGAGCCTGTGGAAGTTCGCGATCCGCGATTTCGGGCCCCTCCTCGTCGGCATGGATTCCCACGGCGGATCGCTCTTCGCCGAGGTCCAGCGCGACGTCGCCGGCCGGCGCGACGCCATCATCGAGAGCCTGGGAGCCACCTGATGCGGGCTGACCTCACCACCGTCGAGACCGACATCCTCATCCTGGGCTCCGGTGGGGCGGGCCTGTTCGCGGCGCTTCATGCCAAGAAGACCGCGCCCGACCTCGACGTCACCGTCGCGGTGAAGGGCCTGCTCGGCAAGTGCGGCTGCACCCGCATGGTCCAGGGCGGCTACAACGTGGCCCTGGCGCCGGGCGATTCCGTCGAGCGCCACTTCATGGATACGATCGAGGGCGGCAAGTGGCTCAACGACCAGGCCCTGGCCTGGACCCTGGTGACCGAGGCGCAGGTCCGCATCCGCGAACTCGAGACCGAGCTCGGCTGCTTCTTCGACCGCAACCCCGACGGCAGCGTCCACCAGAAGGCCTTCGCGGGGCAGACCTTCGACAGGACCGTACACAAGGGCGACCTCACCGGCATCGAGATCATCAACCGCCTGTCCGAACAGGTCTGGCGCCGCGACGTCCGGCGCCTCGAGGACCACCGCGCCCTCGACCTGATCCCGGCGGCGGACGGCTCCGGCCTCGCCGGCGTGCTCATGCTCGACATGCGAACCGGAATCCCGGTCCTGGTGCGCGCCAAGGCGACCCTGCTGGCCACGGGCGGCGGTCCGACCATGTACAGGTTCCACACGCCGTCCGGCGACAAGACCTGCGACGGCCTCGCCATGGCGTTGCGCGGCGGCCTTCCCTTGCGCGACATGGAGATGGTGCAGTTCCATCCCACCGGCCTCCTCGCCGGCGCGGGCACCCGGATGACCGGCACGGTGCTGGAGGAGGGATTGCGGGGCGCGGGCGGCTGGCTGCTCGACGCCACCGGCGAGCGCTTCATGCATCACTATGATCCGCGCGCGGAGCGGGCGACCCGCGACGTCGTCAGCCGCTCGATCATGCGGCGCATCCGCGACGGACAGGCCAGCCCGAACGGCGGCGTCTACCTCCAGATGAGCCATCTCGGCCCCGACGACGTCCGGCGGATGTTCAGGGGCATGGTCGAGCGCTGTGCCGATTGCGGCTTCGACCTCGCGGGCGGGCGCGTCGAGGTCATCCCGACCGCCCATTACATGATGGGCGGGGTCGCCTTCCGCCCCGGCTGCGGCACCGAAGTACCGGGCCTCTACGCCGCCGGCGAGGATACCGGCGGGGTCCACGGCGCCAATCGCCTCGGCGGCAACGGCGTCGCCAATTCCACCGTGTTCGGGGGCCTCGCCGGCGCCGCCATGGCGCGCGACATCCGGAGCGTGACAACCCTGGCCGAGCCCGATCCGAACGCCATCGAGGCCGGCCTTGCGCGTGCCTTCGGTCCCCTCGGGCGCCCGTCCGAGAACCTCGAATCCATCCGCGAAGCCCTCTACGCGACGATGTGGGACGATGTCGGCATCCTGCGCGACGCCGCCGGGCTGGCCCGGGCCGGCGCCCGCCTCGACGACCTCGCCGGGGCCGTCGCCCGGGCGGGCGTCGCGGACGGGGACCGCCGCTACAACCTGACCTGGATGGACCGGCTGAACCTCGAGAACCTCGTCCTCGTCAGCAGGTCGATCTGCGCCGCCGCCCTGGCCCGCACCGACAGCCGTGGGGCACATTTTCGCGAGGATTTCCCCGACACCTCGGACCTCGCGACCTCGCACTACACCGTCGTGCGGCAGGGCGACCCCACCCTCGACGTCACCCTGGAGCCCGTTGCCTTCACGCATGTGCGTCCCGGCGAATCCCTGCTCGACGCGGCGGCCTGAGGCGATCCCGCGCACCGCCGGGACCGGGCGGGCGCGGGTCAGTGCAGCAGGCCGGGGAGTGCCAGGGCGGTCGTCGTGATGCCGATGGCAGCGAGCAGGGCGAGCACGATCGATCGGAACCGGCGCTGGTCGATATGGCCGAACAGCGACAGCCCGGCCAGCACGCTCACGAGGACGATGGGGAGCCCGAGGGCGAGGTCGCCCATCAGTTCGGGCGGGAACGGATTGAACACGGCCAGGATCGCCAGGGACCAGATCTGCAGGACCAGGGTGAAGCTCTGGTAGACGGCGCGCTGCATGCGCGGTTCCCAGCCGCGCACGAGGCTCCAGGCGGTGGGAAGCGCGCCCGACAGGCCGGCGATGCCGCCGAGGATGCCGCCGAGGAACCCGACCGCCCCGTCGCTCCAGGCGTTGCCGAACGACACCCGGTAGTCGCTGCGCAGCGTCGCCACGACGGCGCTGTACAAGATCAGGAAGATCCCGATCAGCACCTTCACCAGTTCGGGGTTGAGGTCCTGCAGGAGGTAGATCCCGATGGGCGCCCCGACGAGCCCGGGACCGATCATGGCGAGTGCCGTGGCGCGCGGCGGCAGGGTCCGCAGCCGAAGCACCGACAGGGCCTGCGAGAGGATGCTGCAGGTGAGCACCAGCGCCGTCGCCTCGATGGGCGCCCGGATCGACAGCAGGGTGCCGGAGGCCACCAGCGCGAAGGCGAAGCCCGTCAGGCCGGACACGAGACCCGCGCAGCTCAGGCACAGGACGATCTGGAGGGTCTCGCTCACGATGCGCCTCTGGCTCCTCGGCCGCCGACGGCACGCGGGAGCGGTGCGGGCGGTGTCGATCGCGAGCAGGACGACGTCGTGATCGATATTGGTCTTATATAAGAATGATGCCCGATCAAGTGCGCCTGTGGTACCGGACAGATGCGTGCACCGTAGGCGCTCACCTAGGCGCGATTTCTCATTTTTTTGCATCCCGTTCGGCAGCTCATGCGGCCCGGGCGGAACGACGCGGTGCTTCCTCGATTGACGCGTCGAACTATGCTGTCTTATACAAGACTCAGTCGCAGCAAAGAGCCGACGGCTTCACCAAGGAGGACCCCGGAATGAATAGTCACGCCGGATCGGGCGAGGGGCGCACGAAGCCGCACCTTCTCGCGCATAGCCCGCTGGACAACGTCGCCGTCGCCGTCATCGAAGGTCTCAGGGCCGACACCGACGCCCTCGGCGTCATCACGGAGGATGATTCGACCTTCGCGGTGAACGTCCGGCACGACATCCCGATCGGCCACAAGGTGGCGCTCACCGACCTGAAGGCCGGCGATACGGCCATCAAGTACGGCCAGGATATCGGGAAGATCATCAAGGACGTCGCCAAGGGCGAGCACGTCCACGTGCAGAACCTCAAGACGAAGCGCTGGTGAGGTGGCGATGCCCGGAGAGAACATCATGAACGTCCCCGAGACCACCTTCCCCTTCGTCGGCGGAGCCCCCGACCAGTTCGCCACCACGGCCCTCGGCTCCGGCCGCGCCTCCGCGGATACCAAGGCCGCCACCTTCATGGGCTGGCGCCGCGAGAACGGCCGCGTCGGCGTGCGCAACCACGTCGTGCTTCTGCCCCTCGACGACCTGTCGAATGCCGCCTGCGAGGCCGTGGCCAACTCCATCAAGGGCACGATGGCCCTGCCGCACGCCTATGGCCGCCTGCAGTTCGGCGCGGATCTCGATCTCCACTTCCGCACCCTGATCGGCATCGGCTCGAACCCGAACGTCGCGGCCGTCGTGGTCATCGGCATCGAGGACCAGTGGACCAACCGGATCGTCGAGGGCATCGCCAAGACCGGCAAGCCCGTGGTCGGGTTCGGCATCGAGGGCTACGGCGACATCGCCACCATCGCCAAGGCCAGCTACCAGGCCAAGCGCTTCGTGCAATGGGCGACCGAACTGCCCCGCGAGGAATGCCCGATCGCCGACCTCTGGATCTCGACGAAATGCGGCGAGTCCGACACCACCACCGGGCTTTCCTCCTGCCCCACCGTGGGCAACCTCTACGACAAGCTGATCCCGCAGGGGATCTACGGCGTGTTCGGCGAGACCTCGGAGATCACCGGCGCCGAGCACCTCTGCCGCGAGCGCGCCGCCACGCCCGAGATCGGCGACAAGTGGTTCGCCATGTGGAAGTCCTACCAGGACGACGTCATCGAGGCCCACAAGACCGACGATCTCTCCGATTCGCAGCCGACCAAGGGCAACATCCTCGGCGGTCTCAGCACCATTGAGGAGAAGGCACTCGGCAACCTCGAGAAGATCGGCCACGACAGCCGCTTCATCGACGCGCTCCAGCCGGCGGAGGCACCCGCCAAGGGGCCCGGCCTGTACTACATGGACACCTCGTCGGCGGCCGCCGAATGCATCACCCTGATGGCGGCGGCGGGCTACGTCGTCCACACCTTCCCCACCGGCCAGGGCAACGTCATCGGCAACCCCATCGTCCCGGTGATCAAGATCACCGGAAACCCGCGCACGGTCCGCACCATGGGCGAGCACATCGACGTCGACGTCTCGGGCGTGCTCACCCGGGAGATGACCATCCCGCAGGCCGGCGACGCGCTCATCGACATGGTGGTCCGGACGGCGAACGGGCGTCTCACGGCCGCCGAATCCCTCGGCCACCGTGAGTTCGTGATGACGAAGCTGTACCGCAGCGCCTGACGGGCGGGCTCGCGCGCCGCGTTCCGATCCGGAACGCGGCGTCTCCCGTTCGGACAGGCAGTGCCGTACCCGCCCACGATCGTGGATGATCGGCCGCGACGGCCCCTCGCACCATGCCTCCCCTCGCCAAGCAGAGCCGAAGCGCCATGCCGACGACAGAAGCCTCCCAGGGTCGCATGCCGAAGATCGTCATCAGCGAATTCATGGACGAAGCCGCCATCGCGGCCGAACTCGGCGGGTTCGCAACCCTCTACGATCCGGGCCTCGTCGACCAGCCCGCCGACCTGATGGCGGCGCTGGCGGGCGCGGACGCCCTGGTGGTCCGCAACCGCACGCAGGTGACCGCGGCGCTCCTGGCCGCCGCACCCGACCTCAAGGTGGTCGGACGCCTCGGGGTCGGTCTCGACAACATCGATCTCGCGGCGTGCGGCGCGCGCGGCGTCGCGGTCTATCCCGCCACCGGCGCCAACGACGTCGCGGTCGCCGAGTACGTCATCGGCACGGCGATGCTGCTCCTGCGCGGCGCCTACGGCGCGACCGACGCGGTGGCGGCGGGAACCTGGCCGCGCAACGCGCTGATGGGCCGGGAGATCTCCGGCAAGCGCCTCGGCCTCGTCGGCTTCGGCGCCATCGCCCGCGAGACCGCGCGCCGCGCCGTTGCCCTGGGCATGCAGGTCGCGGCCCACGATCCCCTCTTGCCGGCCGACGATCCGGCGTGGCGGCCGGGCTACGGCACGATTGCGCGCCTGGATCTCGACGCCCTCCTCGCCGGCAGCGACGTGTTGTCCCTGCACGTGCCGCTGACGCCCGAGACGCGGGGGATGATCGATGCGCGGGCCCTCGCCCGGATGCCGGCCGGGGCCGTTCTGATCAACGCCGCGCGGGGCGAGGTGGTCGAGGTCGCCGCGGTGGCGGCGGCCCTGCGCGGCGGACATCTCGGCGGGGCCGCCCTCGACGTCTTCCCGCAGGAACCCCTGGACGCGGCGGCGGGCGCCGTGTTCCGGGACCTGCCCAACCTCATCCTGACTCCGCACATCGCCGGGGTGACGCGGGAATCGAACGTGCGCGTCTCGGCCGTCACGGCGCAGGCCGTGCGCCGTCACCTCGCCGAGGGCTGAAAGCCATGACGACCCTGACCCTCGCCGAAGCCCACACCCTCGTGGCCGATGCCCTGGTCCGCTGCGGGACGCTGCCGCCCGCGGCACGGAGCGTCGCCCGGGCCCTCGTCGGCGCCGAGGCCGACGGGCTCAAGGGCCACGGCCTCTCGCGGGTGGCGTCCTACGCGGCGCAGGTCCGGGCCGGGAAGGTGGTGGGCGACGCGGCGGTCGCGACGACGCGGCCCCGGCCCGGCCTCCTCGCGGTGGATGCCGCCCACGGCTTCGCCTATCCAGCCCTCGACGCGGTGATCGAGGCGCTTCCGCCGATGGTCCGGGACCAGGGCATCGCGGCGGCCGGCATCCGCCGTTCCCACCATTGCGGCGCGGCGGGGCGGCCCGTGGAGGCCCTGGCCGAGGCCGGTCTCGTGGCGATCCTGTTCGCCAACACCCCGGCGGCCATGGCGCCCTGGGGCGGGTCGCGGGCGGTGTTCGGGACCAACCCCCTCGCCTTCGCCTGTCCCCTGCCCGGGCGCGCGCCCATCGTCATCGACCTGTCCCTCTCGAAGGTGGCGCGCGGCTCGATCATGGCCGCCCGGCAGCGCGGCGAGGCCATTCCCGAGGGCTGGGCCCTCGATGCCGAGGGCCGGCCGACGACCGATCCGGGCGCGGCCCTGAAGGGCACCATGGTGCCCCTCGGCGATGCCAAAGGCACCGCGCTCGCCCTGATGGTGGAGCTTCTCGCTGCCGGCCTGACGGGCGGGCGCTTCGCCGCCGAGGCGAGCTCGTTCCTCGATGCCGACGGCGATCCGCCGGGAACCGGCCAACTCGTCCTCGCCATCGCGGCGGATGCGTTCGGGCCCGGCGCCCTGGCCCGGTTCGCCGATCTCGCGGGCTCCATCGAGGCGCAGGACGGGGCGCGCCTGCCCGGCGCGCGCCGCCTCGCCCTCCGGACCCGGGCCGAGGCCGAGGGGCTCACCGTCCCGGATGCCCTCGTGGCCGAGATCGGGGCGCTCTGACCATGAAGGCCGCCATCCCGAGCGGATTTCGTCCCAGGCCTCCGGCCCTTCGGATCGACCGATTGCCCGGAGCCGGGCTCGGCCTTAACGAAGAACGGGACACCGTGCTGGGAAACCTCTCCTTTCCTCCTCCCACGCCCGGGGAGCAGCGGCGCACCGACATGGAACGCACAGGTGGCAATGCGGTCGGCTTCCGGCCGCTCTATCGACAGGTCTACGACACGCTCCTGCGCCGCCTTGCCGATGCGGTCTGGCAGCCGGGCCAGATCCTGCCGAGCGAAGGCGTGCTCGCCGCCGAACTCGGCGTCAGTCAGGGGACGGTGCGGAAAGCCCTCGACGCGCTCACCGCCGACAGCCTCCTGGTGCGCCGCCAGGGGCGCGGCACCTTCGTGGCCGAGCACGACGACAAGCAGAGCGTCTTCCGCTTCTTCAAGCTGAGGCCCGACGGGGCGGTCGCCGGGACGCCGTCGAGCCGCGTCGTCGCCATCGCGGAGGCCGCCGCCACCCTCGACGAGCGCGACCGGCTCGCCCTCCTGCGCAACGCGCGCGTGGTGCGGCTGGAGCGGGTGCGCTCCCTCGACGGGCGCGTCTGCCTGTTCGAGACCATCGCGGTCCCGTCGAGCCTGTTTCCCGGCCTGGCCGGGATGGTGCTCCCGAACACGCTCTACAGCCTCTACGCGACCCGGTTCGGCATCACGATCGCGACCGCGCACGAGCGCCTGAAGGCGATCGCGCTCAGCCCCGACAAGGCGGCCCTGCTGGACAAGCCGGCGGGAACGCCCGTCCTCGAAGTCGACCGCGTCGCCGTCGATCTCGAGGACCGCCCGGTGGAGTGGCGCCTGTCGACCTGCCTCACCGAGGACATCCACTACGCCTCCGTCCTGCGATGATCGCGCGGAGGCCGCCAGCGGGACATGGAGATTCCGGGATGATCGAGACCGATCGCAGAACGCTCCTGAGGCAGGCCGGGGCCGGGCTTCTCGGTGCCGCCCTTGCACCCTTCGCGGCCCGGGCCGGCGAGGCCGTCACCCTGCCCTTCGGCAACGGCGAGCGCCCCCTCGTGGCCTATCCGGGCAAGCGCCCGCTGCTGCAGATGACCGCGCGGCCGCCACAGCTGGAGACGCCGTTCGCGGTCTTCGACGCGGGCGCGATCACCCCGAACGACGCCTTCTTCGTGCGCTATCACCTCGCCGACATCCCGACCTCCATCGATCCCGACAGCTTCCGCCTGACGGTCGCGGGGCATGTCGATGGGCCGGTCTCGCTGTCCCTCGCCGAGCTCAAGGCGATGCCGAACGCCGAGATCGTCGCGGTCAACCAGTGCTCGGGCAATTCCCGCGGCTTCGTCGAGCCCCGCGTCGCCGGCGGCCAGCTCGCCAACGGCGCCATGGGCAATGCCCGCTGGACGGGCGTGCCGCTGAAAGCCGTGCTCGACCGGGCCGGCGTGAAGGCCGGCGCCGTGCAGGTGATGTTCGAGGGCCTCGACGGCCCGGTCCTCCCGGAAACCCCGGACTTCGCCAAGGCCCTCGCCATCGATCACGCCCGCGACGGCGAGGTGATGCTGGCCTGGGCCATGAACGGGGAGGACCTGCCCTGGCTCAACGGCTACCCCCTGCGCCTCGTGGTCCCGGGCTTCTACGGCACCTACTGGGTCAAGCACCTCGACGCGATCACGGTGCTGGACAAGCCCTACGAGGGCTTCTGGATGAAATCGGCCTATCGCATTCCCGACACGGCCTGCGCCTGCGTCGAGCCCGGCCAGACCCCCGAGGCCACCGTGCCGATCCATCGCCTGACCATCCGGTCCTTCGTGACGAACCTCGCCGACGGGGCCACGATCCGGGCCGGACGGACGGACCTGCGCGGCATCGCCTTCGACGGCGGCTCCGGCATCGCGGCGGTCTCCGTCTCCGTCGACGACGGCCGCACCTGGACCGGGGCGATGCTCGGGCCCGATCTCGGGCGCTATTCCTTCCGGCCCTGGACCCTGTCGGTCGACCTCCCGGCCGGTTCGCACGCCCTCCGGGTTCGGGCGACGGGCAACGACGGGGGCGTCCAGCCGATGGCCGCGCGCTGGAACCCACCGGGCTACATGCGCAACGTCATCGAGACCGTCCGCGTGCGGGCAGCGTGAGGGCAGCCAGGATGACGATGCGTTCTCAGACGATCCTGCCGGCGAGCCTCGGGTTGTTGGCAACTCTGGGGGTCTTGGCGAGTATGGGGGTCTTGGCGAGTATGGGGGTCTTGGCGAGCCTCCCCGCGATCGCCGCGCCGCGGACCTACGAACTCCCCGAACCGACGGCATCGTTGCGGCCGGCGGCCGGCCGGGAATCCGGGTTCGAGGCGGCCCAGGCCAATTGCATGACCTGCCATTCCGTCGACTACATCGCCATGCAGCCGCCGGGGAAGGGTGTTGCGTTCTGGACCAGTGAGGTGACGAAGATGACGAAGGTCTATCACGCCCCGATCAACGAGGCCGACGCCAGGGCCATCGCGGATTACCTCGCCGCGGCGTACTAGGGCACGCTTTCGAAGACGTGGAGACCGGCTCATCGCAAACCGGCATGGCTCTCCACCTCGGGGACAGAATGGATGACCCGCTCCGATTTCAGTCGGCGGATTTAGAGGATGGCGGTGATGAAGGCGGCGACCTGCGCATGAGCATTCGCGACCATCTGCGCCACGGGCTCGTCGGCGAAGTAGATCCGGCCCGCCGTCAGAGTCGCGGCGATCAGCCAGAATCCGATCAGAGCGACGCTGCGCGCGCGCCGGTCACCCGTCGCGGACGGGCCGTGGCAAGCGATCTCGACGGGTTCGCCGAACGGATCGAAGGCCATCGCCGGCTGGTCGCTACACTTGCTCATACGCTTAGATGTCGCGCTTCGGGCTCGCTCGATCAATGGATGCGTTTTGCGAAGATGTCCGCGGGCGGAGAGTGTTGTTCTCCGGGGGGCGGGACACGCAGAAGTTCCTTCCTCGTGCCTCAAGGGAAGGCACCATGAGCGCCAAGGGCCTCGCGACGGCACGCGCCGGGACGGCGCAGCCGAGGATCGCGTCCGGCAAGATCGCCTCGCTCCTGCCGGGCATCCTCGTCTGCCTCGCCGTGACCCTGGTGTCCCTGGCCGTGCAGGCGATCGAGGAGCGCGCCACGGGCCATCCCTACATCGAGGCCCTCGTCATCGCGATCCTGCTCGGGATCGCCCTGCGCACCGTCTGGAGTCCGGGCGAGCGCTTCCGGGCCGGCATCGCGTTCTCGGCCAAGCAGGTTCTGGAACTCGCCGTCACCCTGCTGGGCGCCTCCGTCAGCCTCGGCGCCATCGTCGCGTCGGGGACAAGCCTTCTCGTGGGCATCGTCGCCACGGTGGTCCTGGCGATCGTCGCGAGCTACGCCATCTGCCGGGTCCTCGGCCTGCCCGCCCGGATGGCGATCCTGGTGGCCTGCGGCAACGCCATCTGTGGCAACTCGGCCATCGCCGCCGTGGCGCCGGTGATCGGGGCCGACAGCAAGGACGTGGTCGCGGCCATCGCCTTCACGGCCGTCCTCGGCGTGCTGATGGTCCTGGGCCTGCCCCTGTTCATCCCCCTCGTGGGCCTGTCGGAGCACCAGTACGGCACGCTCGCGGGCCTCACGGTCTACGCCGTGCCGCAGGTGCTCGCCGCCACGGTCCCGGTCGGCATCCTGGCGACGCAGGTCGGCACCCTGGTCAAGCTGGTCCGCGTCCTGATGCTCGGGCCCGTCGTGGTCGCGTTCTCGTTCATCGCGCCCTACCTGCCGCCGGAGGGCGCATCTTCCGGGCAGGGGGCGTCTTCCAAGAAAGACGCATCCCCGAAGGGCAGGCCCGGACGCCTCGGCTTCTTCAAGATCGTGCCCTGGTTCATCCTCGGCTTCCTGGCGCTCGCGACCCTGCGCTCCCTGGGGATCGTCCCGGACGCGGCCACGCCGCCGATCACCCGGCTGGCGGGCCTGCTCACCGTGGTGTCGATGGCGGCGCTCGGGCTCGGCGTCGACGTCCGCGTGCTGGCCCGGGTCGGCGGCCGGGTGACCCTGGCGGTGACCGGCTCGCTGATCGTCCTCCTCGCCGTCAGCCTGTCGCTGATCTGGGCCTTGCGGATTTCGTAATCATCGTCCGCCCTTCGTGCGCCTGTCACCGTGGAAGCGGATTGGAATCAGGGACGTCGCCGCGCGGAGGGCCGGTACCAGCAGCCGGCCTCCTTCAGTACCCAGAACCCGATGCGGACATAGGCAACCCACACCAGAAACTGGCGGCGGATGCCGGTCGGGGCATGATCGTCGGTCATGACTGATTCCCACGTGCACTGTCGTTGCCGGAGGACCACCTAGTATTTTGGTACTAGTACAGAAGGGCGATGCCGCCCCGCCGCCTTCACGATTCTGTGGGAGGCGACGGGATCGTTCCCCCCATGGTGGTGTCACCCGCCGGAGGGCCATCGACGGTTGCCGGGCGGGGTCCGGTTGCGACGGCCAATCCGGAACCGACGAGAATCCCCAACGATCGACGCGATGATGGTCCCGCGCAACCTCCCGGCGGCGCGGCCATCCGGAGAAGGGCGCTGACGCGGATGCCCATGTTTTTCCTGAAACTCCCGGCTTTCCTTGCGCGTACCACCCGGATCGCGCGCAATGGCGGGGAGGAAAAACGTATTGCCAGATGCCGAGCCAATGGCTGTGGAAGAGACCCTCACCCCACGGCGATCCTACCGCGCCATCACCCGGAACGGCGACGGCCAGATCGTTCACGTACGGGACATCCAGGCAGGCAGCGACGCGGAAGCGATCGGGATCGTCACCGAAAGGGATGTCGACGGTCGCACCGACCTCTATGACGAGAATGGCCTCGTCCAGCGCTTCGACACGCAGGCGACGTAGTCGGGAACCGCCCGGCGACTTCGATCACGGCCGTCGCCGAGGGCCGGCATAGGCGGGGCCGTCCCGGCTCCGGGACGGCCCTTCGCCCCCGGTCGAACCCATCGCCGTTCCGGGGACTTTCGTTCCCCGGGGGACAGCCGGATTGGTAGTCACACCCGCGGGACTCATGGTCGATCTGCTGGCCCATGGGTATGCGCTGGAAACGGCGGCCCCCCGGGGCATCTGTGCGCAGGGTGAAGCGGAACGACCGGATTTACGCGAACCGCCCGTAGCCCGAATCTTTGTAGGGTCCGTCAAGGCTCGGAGGGGGCGACAGGGCTGTGTTGCCATGGCCCCCTCCTGCCGATTACGCCTCGGCCTCGGCATCGTCCGCGTCGAGGATCGTCTCCAGATCGCCCGTCAGCGCTTCGAGCTGCTCGGATGTGGCGACGATCTTGAACTTGGTGCCATCCTCAGCCTCGACGGCGATCTCAACGTGATCACCGACCCTGGCAGCCAGGGCCTGCTTGAGGGTGTAGCTCGTGACGTCTTTGTTCGCTGCCATATGGGCCTCCTGCATCGGCAGCGGGTAACGCGAGGCGGGGCCTCGAAGGCCCTGCGACAGAACCTCACGCGCTCACCCGGCCGATGCTTTTCGAGGCCGCCGTTTTCCCCGGGCTGAAGAATCCCGTCGCCCGCATCCCCGTGCCGGGTTGGCGTGTCCCGGGAGACGGCTACGGGCGCGCTACCACCCGCCGCCCCCCCTCATGCTTCGCTGCCGGCAGGTTCGACCCATATCCTCATAGCCTGCGGGGCAGCGACGAACGCACGCCCCGGCGGCATATTTCAGCGGTGGCCGGCAGGCTCGACTGAAGCGCTGTTCCTGGAACAGGAAGTCTTTGGCCGGGCTCTGCGCCGCGGCCGGGCCGGAGAGGGCCATCGGCAACGCGCCGGCGATCCCGAGAGCGGCCGCGCAGGACAGACGGGCCATGTGTCGTCGCAGATAAGATGGCATCCCGTTCCGGTCTCCTAGAGGTCTCTTGTCCAACGCTGCCGTTGTGCCGGAGCGGGACTCGACCGCGACCGGACGTTTCGGGAGGCACCCCCGACCCCGTCCGCCCTCGCGGAGCGGGTCGGACGAGACCGGTGCAAATCGCGCGTCAGGCGTTCAACCCGAGAGCGCCTTTCCGTGACAGCCCCGCATCTTCGGGGGCGGGATCCGCCCCCGCTTCGGCGGACAAGGTTCAGCGGGTCGGAGAACCGGCCCCCTTGCCGGCCGATCCAGGGGAGGAGCCGGAGCCCGCATCGTTCGCCCCGGTGCTGTTCGCCGTCCCGGAGCGGCTCTTGTCACCCGTCGAGGGGCCGCTTCCGGCGGCACCCGGGGAGGAGCCTGCGCCCGCATCGTTGGGGCCCGTGCTGTTCAGGGTGCCCGATTTCGTGGTTCCCGATCCGCCTTCGGCCGCGATGGCAGCCGAGCCCAGGACCAAGGTGGAGGCGAGGACGAGTGCGATGGCCTTCATGGTGTTTCTCCCTGATGTTGGCGCGCGGAACGCAGAGGGTAACGTCACGCCGAGTCGCGACGTTCCGGCGCACGCGATGAGGCTCGGCCCAAGCGACGGGACCAGACCGCGACAAGACTGATTCGCTGGATTCTGAAGTTCTGTACTCGGCTCATGACTTGACGAAGACCCGGGGTCGAGCCTGCGGCGCCGGCGTCTTCATGCAAACGTCACGGCACGAAACTATTCGCATCGGACGCTTCAGTGTTTCTGGGGGCAGGCCATCTCTCGGCTTTCGCGCCGGGGGACGGCCCTTCGGCCGCGTGAGTTCGCGGGACGTCTGCCGGTCCCCGGCGCCGTGTTGTCTGGAATGCCCGGTCCGGAGTGTCCGCATGATCCCGACGCTGCAAGCCCCCGCGGTCGATCCACGGCTCCGGGCTTGGTCCGACACCCCGGCGGCCCCCGACACGAAGCCGGCGACACCCCCTCCCCTCAGCGCGCCTTCACGACGGAGACCCCGCCGGTCATGACCTACACGCTCCAGATCCTGCACGCCTCCGACTGGGAAGCGGGCCTGCTCGCCACGCAGCGTGCGGCGAACTTCGCCGCCATCGTCGACAAGCTCGAGGACGCGAACCCGAACTCCATCACCCTCTCCACGGGCGACGGCTGGATCCCGAGCCCGTTCTTCATCGCCGGCGCCGATCCGCAGCTCGCGGCGACCTATAACGGCGTCTACAACCAATTCTACGGGCTCACCGGGGCTGCCGCCTACGCCAGGCTCGCGCCGTCCGTGGGCCGGGCCGACGTCACCATCCAGAACATCGTCGGCGTCCAGGCGGCGGTGTTCGGCAATCACGAGTTCGATTCCGGCCCAACGGAGGTCGCCAACATCATCGGGGCCAATCTCGGCGCCGCGCCGGGCAACGCCGACGACACCTGGGTCGGCGCCCAGTTCCCCTATCTCTCCACGAACCTGAACTTTTCGCGGGAAGCGGCCTTGTCGGGCCTCGTCAACCCGAACGTCTCGAATGCCACCTTCGCGCAGACCGGACCGGACTCGACCCAGACCGGCACCGGCGCCGACAAGATCGCCCGATCCGCCATCCTGGTGGAGAACGGCGAGAAGATCGCCTTCGTGGGCGCCACCACCCAGGTCGAGCCGCTGCTGACGACCCTCGGCAACGTCACGGTGGACGGCTTCGACGGCCGGGACAACATCCCCCTGCTGGCCCAGCAGATCAACGCCGAGATCGACCGGGTGCTCGCCGCCAATCCCGACGTGAACAAGGTCATCGTCGGCACCCACCTGCAGCAGCTCGCCAACGAGCAGGCCCTGGCCCCGCTCCTGCGCAACGTCGACGTGCTCATCGGCGGCGGGTCGCACACCCTGCTGGCCGATGGCGACGACCGGCTGCTCTCCGGCGACACGGCCGCCGGCGCCTACCCGCAATTCTACACCAATGCCAGCGGCCAGACCCTGGTCCTCGTCAACACCGCCTCCGAGTATTCCTACGTGGGCCGCCTCAACGTCACCTTCGACGACAAGGGCAACATCCTTCGCGATTCGGTGAACCCGGCCACCAGCGGGGCCGTGGCGGTGGACGACGCCACCGTCGCGGGGCTCTACGGCTCCACCGCCGCCGCCTTCACCCCCGGCAGCAAGGGCTTCCTCGTCCGCGAGGTCATCGAGGGCCTCGACGTCAACAACGACGGCGTGCAGGAGACCGCCGGCATCGCCGACGTCATCCGCGCCCAGGACGGCAACATCCTCGGCCGCTCCAGCGTCTACCTGGAAGGACGGCGCGGCGAGGTCCGCACGGAGGAGACCAACCTCGGCGACCTGACGTCGGACGCGAACCTCTGGTACGCCAAGCAGTTCGACGCCGGCGTCACGGTCTCGATCAAGAACGGCGGCGGCATCCGCGACTCCATCGGCTCGTTCTCCACGGCCGGCGGCGGCACCAGTGAGCTTCCCCCCGCGGCCAACCCCTCGGCGGGCAAGCAGGCCGGCGACATCTCGCAGCTCGACGTCACCAATTCGCTGCGCTTCAACAACAACCTCGCAATCGTCACCGTCACGGCCTCGGAGCTGGAACGCGTCCTCGAGCACGGCGTCGCGGCGGTGGCCCCGGGCGCGACGCCCGGACAGTTCACCCAGGTCGGCGGGATCTCCTACAGCTTCGACGCGACGAAGCAGGCTCAGACCCTCGACGCGAACGGTGCCGTCACCCGCGAGGGCCAGCGCATCGTCAATGCGGCGATCCTCGACGCGGATGGCCGCATCCTCGACACCCTGGTGGAGAACGGCCAGATCGTCGGCGACGCCAACCGCGCCATCAAGGTGGTGACCCTCGACTTCCTCGCCACCGGCACCGCCATGGCGCCGGGTTTGGGCGGCGACAACTATCCCTTCCTGGCCTACGGCGAGAACAAGATCGCGCTCCGCGACGCCGCCCCGGTCTCCCTGCCCGACACCGAGACCTTCGCGGTCAAGGGATCCGAGCAGGACGCGCTGGCCGAGTACCTCAAGGCCTTCCACGCGACGACGCCGTTCGGGATCCTGGACACCAATCCGGCCGGTGACCTGCGCATCCAGAACCTCGCCGCCCGTGCCGACGGCGTGCTTCAGCGCGGCGTCGCGAAGACCGGCACGGCCGAGGCCGACATCCTGCGGGGCACGGCCTTCGGCGATCGCCTCGACGGGGGCGCCGGCGACGACACGGTCTACAACAGCCCCGGGAACGACATCCTTATCGGCGGCGCCGGGCCCGGCGGCGCCATCCAGAACGACACCCTGATCTTCGCGACCGCCCTCGCCGACGCGCAGGTGACCCGGAGCGGCGGCTTCACCATCGTCACGGGCCCCGAGGGACGCGACGCCATCAGCGGCTTCGAGCGCATCCAGTTCTCGGACACCACCGTCGTGCTCGCCGACGGCAACCGCCTCGTCGACGACCTGTTCTACCTCGCCCGCAACAAGGACGTGCTCGCCGCCGGCCAGGATGCCGACGCGCATTACGCGGCCTACGGCGCGGGCGAGGGCCGCGACCCGAACGCCTTCTTCTCGACCGGGGGCTACCTCGCCGCGAACCCCGATGTCGCCAAGGCCGGCCAGAATCCGCTGACCCACTACGACACCTACGGCTGGAAGGAAGGCCGCGATCCCGGCGCCGGCTTCGACACGCAGGTCTATCTCGCCCGCAACCCGGACGTGAAGGCGGCCGGCCTCGATCCGCTGACGCACTACCTCGAATACGGTCAGGCCGAGGGTCGACCGATCTTCGACGCCGTCGGCCGTCCGGCGGACATCAAGGGCGGCTTCGACGCCGCGTTCTACCTGCTGGCGAACGGCGACGTGGCCCGGGCCGCCGGACTCGTCGGCGGCGACACCTTCGCCTTCGCCCGCCAGCACTTCGACACCGATGGCTGGAAGGAAGGCCGCGATCCGAACGCGGTGTTCGACACCAAGGGGTATCTCGCCGCCTACGGCGACGTCGCGGCGGCCGGCGTGAACCCGCTGGCGCATTACGATGCCATCGGCTGGAAGGAGGGCCGTGATCCGTCTACGGATTTCGACACCTCGGCCTATCTCCAGACCCACGGCGACGTGGCGCAGGCCAAGCTCGATCCCATGCAGCACTACCTCCAGTATGGCCTGATCGAGAACCGCAGCGTGCTCGACGACGGTACCTTCGGCGCCGGCCTCATCGGCTGAGAGGCCGAGGGCCGCAGAAAGCGTGGTCGGGGCTCCACCCGGCCACGCTTCGGGACGATCACACCGTTCGCTCATCCCGCGTGGGGCACCCGCGCGGCGCCTGCGGACTTCCCGGGGGGCCGGCGCGCGGAGATCGGCGTCCCCTCCCGCAGGGGAGCGACACGGGGATGTCCCGCCGCCCCTGCAGGGCCACGCCGTTCCTTCCCGAGACGGGAAGCCGATTCCGGCGCGATCCCTCAGGCGACGACACGCCCTGCTCTCGGGCTGACATGAGCGCTCGGGCTGACATGGGCCGGATCGGCTCGGGAGGATTCCGGACTATCCGCCCGGCGGCGGCGGGACCCGCCGCCACGTGGTGGTCCGGGGTCTGTGCCGGCGCGGGGAACAGCCCCTTCGTCCGGCCTACGGCGTGGCCGTCCCCCATCGTCCGCCGCGCATGGCCGGGCCGTGGGAGGATGGTTCAGGCACGGGCAATCCGAGATCGAGATCCGGCCATACTGTCCCGATGAAGACAGGGCCGCCGGAACGACCTCCGACCGGATCGGGCCCGACAGTCAAAAGCGATCTTTTTTCGGGAATAAATCTGTAACTTGTGTCCGTATAGGTGATTTATCGCCTCTTTTTTCAAGGCATGCCGACAATTATCGTGCGATGATTTGAACAAATGCCAAATCGATCGACCAAAGCACTTTGCAGTGCATTTCGATCGAGCAAAGGTTCCCGCCCGGACGTCGAGGACCGAAAATATGGAGGATGCACAGTGAAGACGCGGGATTCGGCCGAGCTCGTCTCGGCAATGGCGCGGTGCCGGGCGGCGTTCATCGGGGTGGGCGTCATGAGCGGCATCGTGAACGTGCTCTACCTCACGGGCTCGTTCTTCATGCTGGAAGTCTACGACCGCGTGATCCCGAGCCGCTCCGTGCCGACCCTCGTCGGCCTCTGCGTCCTGGCCCTCGTGCTCTACGCCTTCCAGGGCGTACTCGAGACCTTGCGCTCCCGCATCCTGACCCGCATCGGCGCCGCCCTCGACGAATCCCTCAGCGGGCGGGTCTTCGACATCGTGGTGCGCGCCCCCCTTAAGGGCGCCGCGCCCGGCGACGGCCTCCTGCCCCTGCGCGACCTCGACCAGCTGCGCGGGTTTCTGGGCGGCAGCGGCCCCTCCGCCTTCTTCGACCTGCCGTGGATGCCGATCTACCTCGTGATCTGCTTCCTGTTCCATCCCCTCATCGGCGTCGCCGCCCTCGGGGGCGCCAGCATCCTCGCCATCCTCGGCCTGCTCACCGACCGCGCCACCCGCACTCCGACCCAGGCCGCCACCGGACACGGCCTGCACCGCAATGGCTTGGCGGAGGCGGGCCGGCGCAATGCGGAAGTCCTTGCCGCCATGGGCATGCAGGAGCGGTTCGCCACCCGCTGGGCCGCGGCCAACCGCGACTACATGCACGCCCACCAGCGCGCCTCGGACATCGCCGGCCTGTTCGGAGCCGCCTCCAAGGTGTTCCGCATGGCCCTGCAATCGGGGGTGCTGGCCCTCGGCGCCTGGCTCGTCATCAACGGCCAGGCCTCGGCCGGGATCATCATCGCGAGCTCGATCCTCGTCGCCCGGGCGCTTGCTCCGGCCGAACTCGCCATCGCCAACTGGAAGGGCTTCGTCCAGGCCCGCCAGTCCTGGGCCCGGCTGTCGGAACTCTTCGTCCGCCTGCCGGCGAGCCCCCGCCCCCACGCGC
>NZ_VRUZ01000046.1:0-29423 GCF_008039485.1 Methylobacterium sp. WL69
CCGCCCGAGCCCCGCCCTCGAGACCCGCTACGGCATCCGCCAAGGCGAGGAAAACCCCGAGGGGTAGGGACGAACGGGCCGCGCTGCGGCCCGGCTCGGTTCAGCTTCGCTGCAGGCGTCCGGGCCCCCGTGTCGAGCCGGGGCATGACCTGCGCTCCGGTTCTGGCGGCGTCATACCAACTCCAGTCGATTACTTCGGATTGAGCAGCCGCGACGGACCCCCTCTCCTGTTTGGGAGAGGGTTGGGGTGAGGGTCGTGGACTCTCCGGAGAGTTCGCACACCTCACCCCCGCCCTCTCCTTCCAGGCTACCGGATTCACACAACTGCGAATGGGCCGATTCCATGCAGCGTCAGGCATCCGGATGCGGGCGGGAGGCGCACCGGGGCTCCCTCTCCTGGAAGGAGAGGGTTGGGGTGAGGTGTGGGACCTTTTCGGACAGTTCGCACACCTCACCCTGTCCCTCTCCTTCCAGGAGAGGGGACCTGCGCTGCCCGCGAGATGTGTGAATGCCGTAGCCTTCCAGGAGAGGGAGCCTGTTGCGATCATGGCAGGCGCTCTGACCCCTCGTCCAAGCGACGAGAAAACTCATCTGCGATCGCCCTGCCTGGAAAGAGAGGGAGCCTGTCGCGACCGTTGGAAGCGCCGTGCTTCGCTGTTCGAGCGCCGAGCAAACCCACCTGCGATCGCCCTGCCCTTGTGGCGAGGATGGCCGCTGCGGTTCCGGTGCGCCGATCCCCCTCAGCTCTCCGCGTCGAGCCAGGCAATGACTTGCTCCGCGCTTCGGTCGGGCGGGAACACCGGGTAGAACGCCTTCGTCACCCGGCCGTCGTCGAGGACGAGGGTGAGGCGGCGCAGGAGCGTCAGGCCCCCGGCCGTGAAGGTCGGCAGGGTCATGGCCCGCGTGAGCGCGCCGTGCGGATCGGCCAGGAGGCTGAACGGCAGGTGCAGGCGGGTCGCGACTTCGCGCTGATAGGCGCTGGTCTGCGTCGAGAGCCCGTGGACATGGGCGACGCCCCGCCGGATCAGATCGGCGTAGTGATCGCGAAAGTCGCAGGCCTGGGGCGTGCAGCCGCGCGCGCCCGGGATCGCATCCCAGTCGGGCACGAGGGTCGGCTGGCCGGGCTCGCCCGTGCGCGGATAGGCATAGACCACCGCCCGGCCCGTCAGACGGCCGAGGGACACCCGCGTGCCGTCGGTCGCCTCCAGCGACACGTCGGGCACCCGCGCTCCGAAAAGGTGGCGGGCGGCGCCGTCATCCTTCGGCACGGGCAGGTCGGCGGGCAGGGACGCGAAATCGGGGGTCATGCGCGGCGATCCGGGAGACTCACGGGGCGCCAGCCTATCCCCGCTCCATCCCGGCCGCCAATCTCGAAAAAATCAGCCGCGGTCGCGCATGATGCGGGCGCGGTCGCGCTCCCAGTCGCGCTGCTTCGTCGCCTCGCGCTTGTCGTGGAGCTTCTTGCCGCGGCCGAGGCCGAGTTCGATCTTCGCCCGGCCGCGCTCGTTGAAGTAGATCTTCAGGGGCACCACGGTGAAGCCGTCGCGCTGGGTGGCGCCGATGAGCTTGTTGATCTGCTTGCGGTGCAGCAGGAGCCGGCGCGGGCGCTTGGTCTCGTGGTTGAAGCGGTTCGCCTCGACGTATTCCGGGATGTAGGCGTTGAACAGCATCAGGTCGGAGCCCGACGGCCCGGCGTAGGCCTCGCCGATGGTGGCCTTGCCCTTGCGCAGGGATTTGACCTCGGTGCCCGTGAGCGCGAGCCCGGCCTCGATGGTGTCGGTGATCTCGTAATGGTAGCGGGCGGCGCGGTTGTCGGCGACGACGCGGCGGTCGGGATCGGGTTTGGGTGCCATCACATCGTCGTTTCACGCCGGCCGCAGGGCGCGGCCGGGCCGAGGGATATGGTCCGTCCGGGCCGATTGCGCCAGACGGTATTCAGCCGTCGAGGAGGCCGGCGTGGCGGAGCGCCGCGTCGATCGCCGCCTTGCTCGCGTCGCCCACGGGCAGGAGCGGCAGGCGCAGGTCCTCGCGCATGTGACCGAGGCGGGCGAGCGCGTACTTGGCCGGCGCCGGGTTCGGCTCGATGAACATGGCGGTGTGGAGCGGCATCAGGACGTCCTGCAGGGCCAGCGCCTTGGCGTAGTCGCCGGACAGCGTCGCCTCCTGCAGGTCGGCGCACAGGCGCGGGGCGACGTTCGACACCACGGAGATGCAGCCGCAGCCGCCCTGGGCGTTGAAGCCGAGGGCCGTCGCGTCCTCGCCGGAGAGCTGGATGAAGTCCGGCCCCATGGCCTGGCGCTGGAGGCTGACCCGGTCGAGCTTGGCCGTCGCGTCCTTCACCCCGGCGATGTTCTTCAGCTCGTACAGGCGCGCCATGGTCTCGACGCTCATGTCGACGATGGAGCGGGCGGGAATGTTGTAGACGATGATCGGGATGCCGACGGCGTCGTTGACGGCCTTGAAGTGGGCGTAGAGCCCGGCCTGGGACGGCTTGTTGTAGTACGGCGTCACCACCAGCACGGCGTCGGCACCGGCCTTCTCGGCGTGGCGCGCGCGCTCCACCGCCTCGGCGGTGGAGTTCGAGCCGGCGCCGGCGATCACCGGCACGCGCCCGGCGGCCACTTCGATGCACATCTCGACGACGCGGTCGTGCTCGGCCGGGGTCACCGTCGGGGTCTCGCCCGTGGTGCCGACGGGCACGAGGCCGTGGATGCCCTGCTCGATCTGCCAGTTCACGAAGGCGCGGAACGCGGCCTCGTCGAAGGCGCCGTCGCGGAACGGGGTCACCAGGGCGGTCATCGCGCCCTTCAGGCGCCGGGTCGTCGTGTCGGTCATCCTGGTGTCGGTCATCCTGGCGTTCCCGGCCCCGGGGGCTCGTCATGCGCCGGGGCCCGGACCGGCCCCGCATCAGGCGGCGAGACATAAGGCCTCGGCCGCACGGGCGCAAACGCTGCTTTGACGGGGTTAATGCCTTCTTAACGCCCTCTGGATGAGTTTGAACGACGCCCGCACTCTCAGGGATTCGTGAGACCATGGTGTTCCGGACGTGTTCGCATCGCGCCGCCCTGGCCCTCGTTCTGGCGGGCACGGCCCTGACCGGGACGCTCGTCGCGTCCGGCGTGTTCGCGGCGGGCTCGGAACCGCTGCCCGTGAGCGACGCCGCCGCCCCGTCGCGGGCCCTCTCCGACACCCGGACCCCCGATCCCGTGGCGGCCGACGCCCTGAAGCTCGAGGCCAAGAGCGCCGAGACCCCCGCGGCGGCGGCCCCCGCCTCGTCCCTGCCCGTCTCCGCCAAGGCCTACGCCTCGGCCGATCCGGAAGCCGGCATCGCCTTCCCCCTGCCCGACGCCGCCGTGTCGCCCGTGGCCCCCGTGCCGGAACTGCCCGACCCGGCGCGGGCCGCGCGCATCGCCCCCGACATCGACGTGCCGGCCCTGCGCCAGGCCATCGACGCCTACCGCAAGGGCAAGGTCGCGGAGGGTGACCGCCTGCGCGACGGCTTCAGGGACCCCGCCGCCCGCGCCCTCCTCGAATGGGTCGCCATCCGGGCCGGCGCCGGCATCGGCTTCGAGCGCACCATCGCGTTCACCCGGGCCAACCCCGACTGGCCGGCCGGCCCGCTCCTGCGCCGCCGGGCGGAAGAGGCCCTGCTCATCGAGCGCAAGGGGCCGGCCATCGTCCGGGCCTACTTCGCCACGTCGAAGCCCGCGAGCGCGCCGGGAAAATTCGCCCTGGCCCTGGCCTTCCGCGCCGACGGGCTCGACGCGGACGCCGCCGCCCTGGTGCGCGACCTGTGGCGCTCGGAGACCTTCGGGCGCAGCCTGGAGGGCAAGGTGATGGACGCCTTCCCGGGCGTGCTCACCCGCATCGACCACCGCTTTCGCATGGAGCGCGCCCTCCTCAAGGAGGATTACGAGACCGCCGGCCGGGCCGCCGCCTTCGCGGGCGGTGGCTACGCCACCCTGGTCCGCGCCCGCCGCGCCGTGGAGGACAAGAGTTCCACGGCCCCCGCCGCCCTCAACGCCGTGCCGCCGTCGCTCCGGGGCGATTCCTCCTACATCCTGTCGCGGGCGCAGCACCTGCGCCGCACGGACAAGTACGCCGAGGCCGCCGCCCTGCTCTCCGTCGCGCCGACGAACCCGGAGGTCCTCGTCGACGGCGACGAGTGGTGGGTCGAGCGCCGCATCGTCGCCCGCAAGCTCGTGGATCTGGGCGACGCCCGCACCGCCTACGTCGTCGCCGGCCGCCACAGCGCCCGCACGGTGGAGAAGCGCATCGAGGCCGAGTTCCACGCCGGCTGGATCGCCCTGCGCTTCCTCGACGACGCCGGGACGGCCGCCCGCCATTTCGACGCCGCCGCCGCCATCGCCGAGACGCCGATCTCCCAGGCCCGCGCCGCCTACTGGCAGGGCCGCGCCGCCGAGGCCGAGGGGCGGACCGACGCGTCCAAGGCCGCCTACGAGCGCGCCGCCCTCCAGCCCATCGCCTATTACGGCCAGCTCGCCCGGGCGAAGCTCGGCCGCACCAGCCTGGCGCTCCGCTCGATTCCCGAACTCGACGCCCCGTCGCGAGACGCCTTCGCCGACCGGTTCTCCGTCCGGGCCCTGCGCATGCTCGAGGCGGCCTCCCTCAAGGACCTGGCCCTGCCGCTCTACATCGATGCGGCGACGAAGCTCACCGACCCGGCCGAGCTCGACGCCCTGGGCAACATCGCCGCCGAGGTCCGCAACGCCCGGGCCCTGGTGGCCATCGGCAAGATCGCCGTGCAGCGCGGCCTGCCGCTGGACGCCCACGCCTACCCGACCATCGGGATTCCCGCCTACGAGGCGTCCGCCGCCGTGCCCCTGGTGGAGAAGGCCATGGTCTTCGCCATCGCCCGGCAGGAGAGCCAGTTCGACCCCCTCGCCCAATCGAGCGTCGGGGCGCGCGGCCTGATGCAGATGATGCCGGCCACCGCCCAGCGCACGGCCCGCCGGGTCAGCGCCGCCTTCGACCAGGACCGCCTCACCAGCGATCCCGCCTACAACGCCCGCCTCGGCCAGGCCCATCTCGGCGAACTCATGGACGACTGGCGCGGCTCCTACATCCTCGCCTTCGCCTCCTACAACGCCGGCGGCGGCAACGTGAAGAAGTGGATCGACGCCTACGGCGACCCGCGGAAAGCCGGCGTCGATCCCATCGACTGGGTCGAGCGCATCCCGTTCACCGAGACCCGCAACTACGTCCAGCGGGTGATGGAGAACCTGCAGATCTACCGCACCCGCCTCGACACCAAGAGCGCGCTGCTCATCGACGGCGATCTGCAGCGCGGGGCGCGCTGAGGGGAGCGTCGCGGCCGGTGGAAGAAAGCCGACGCGTGAGATCCGCTCGAAGCGGCCGGGCCGGGTGGGGTTCTGCCCGTCCGCTACTCGTCGGCGAAGTTTCGACCGTCCGCCGCTGCTCGTGAGACGTTGATCGAGGTCACCGCTCGAAGCCGGGAGCACGCGGACGGCTCAGATGCCGGCATACCAGGCGTAGCCCTGGTCCTCCCAGTAGCCGCCCTTGCCCTCGCCGAGATGGGCGAAGCCCTCGACCACCTCGATGCGCATCACGTACTTGGCCTGCTTGTAGCCGAGGTTGCGTTCGACCCGCAGGCGCAGGGGCGCGCCGTTCGCGATGGGAAGCGCCTTGCCGTTCAGGTCGTAGGCGAGGATCGTCTGCGGGTGGAACGCGTCCACGAGGTCGATGCTCTCGTAGTACCGGACCGGCGCTCCGCCGCTGACCGCACTCTCTTCCGACGCCTGCTGGCCGCCGGAATCCGTCCGGCTCTCGCCGCCGCCCGACTGCTTGGTCATGGCCGGGTTGGCGTTGCCCGCGGGCGCCGCCGCGTCCGTCTCCGCGCCGTCGCCCCCACCTTCGAGCGGATTGCCCTGGTCCATGGTGTCGGCGCAGTGGAACACCACGTAGCGCGCCTCCGGCTTCAGCTTGGCCCGGGTCAGGAGGTCGGCGAGCGGCACCCCGGTCCACTGGCCGATGGCGCTCCAGCCCTCGACGCAATCGTGACGGGTGATCTGGGTGCGGGCGGGAAGCTTGCGCAGGTCCGCCAGGGACAGCCCGAAGGGCGCCTCGACGAGACCGCCGACCTCCAGGCGGTACTTGGCGAACTTGCCCTTCGCCAGGGCCTTGTAGTCCTTGTCCGGCGGGTCCTCGGTGCCGTTCGGCTTGAACCACGGCGAAAGGTCGGCCGCCGTGTATTCCGGTGCCAGGGACCGCTCGGTCAGGAGCAGGCGCTGGACGAACAGATTGGCATCCTCGCCGGTCTTGAGGGTGCGCTGGAACCACGCCGCGTTGCCGAGGCGGTCGCATCCGCCGAGCATGGCGGCCGCGGCCGTGGCGGAAGCCCCCGTCAGGAGGGCGCGTCGGCTGGGAAGACGACTCATGCCCGCGGCTCCTCCGTGGCGCCGGCCGGCTCGACCTTGCGCTCGATGACGAACCAGCCGGTGAGCATGCCGCGCATGTTGTTCCAGAAGCCCGACAGCAGGACCAGGGCGACGTGCACGACGACGAACAGGACCAGCAGGGCCGCCACGACGAAGTGCACCGTGCGGGCCGATTGACGCCCGTCGAACAGGGTCAGCAGGAACGGGAAGGCCGCGTTCATCGCCGGGGACATCGCGAGGCCGGCCAGGACCTGCACCGGCAGGAGCACGAACAGCACGACGAGGTAGGTGAGCTTCTGAATGACGTTGTAGCGCTTGGCCTCGTCCCCTTGCGGGAAGCGCAGCGTCAGGTGCTCCCGCACCGAGGCGCCGAAATGCCGGAGCTGATCGCGCGACGGGATCACGCGGAACCGAAGCTGACCGCTGACCAGCCCGTAGAGCAGGTAGGCGAGCCCATTCAGGACGAAGGCCCAGGCAAAGAAGAAGTGCCAGGAGCGGCCGCCCGTGAGGTCCTGGTCGCTCGGCAGGGTCGCCCAGGCCGGGAAGCCGCGGTCGGCCGGTTCTCCGTTGGACCCCGTCGACGAGCCGAGCCAGCCCGTCGTTTCGAAGCCGCGTCCGAAGACCGTGGTCACACCTTTGGGCGGATCGTCCTCCGTCGACGACATCGCCATCAGCGGCGTATCGAAGGTCGAGACGTTGCCCCAGTACAGGGCCGGGTGGGCGTTGAAGATCTGCAGGCCGCTCATGAGCAGGACCAGGAGGCAGACCGCATTGACCCAGTGCGTGATGCGGATGACGGCGGGGTGCCTGAACATCCATCGGCGGCGCTCGATCTCGCCGATCTCGGGGGCGGAACGGGTGAGGTCGGTTCGAGCCAAACGGTCTTCCTCGAAGTCGTGGCCGTCGGGGTGGAGGCCCCTGGGGCGGGACCTCCGAAAGTGTCAGACGTTCGAGATCACATGCCGCGGTTCATCATCCGCTTCTTCATCATGCGGCGCTTCATCATATTCTTCCGCATCATGCGCTTCTTCATCATCATCCGCTCACCGCGGTCCATGCGGACCTGGGTGACGCCGCTCTCGGACTGAAGACCGTTGACGGACATCGGGGCGGCCGTGGCCGAACCGGCGGCGAGGGCGATGCCGCCGAGGGCGGTCAAGGCGGTCAGCGCAAGGGTGAACTTCTTCATGTGGGATCTCCTGTGGAGGTGAACATCTTATCCAACCCACAGGACAACGGTATTATTCTATCGTTGTTCCTCGAAAATAAAGAATGACTTTCCTATACTATGATGATTTTGCAATAGAAATTCCGCGCTCACATCAAGGCTTTCGGCCTGGGCGCGATCCTGTTCTCGGCTATCGTTACGGAACCGGTCCGCGAGAAGTTTCAGCCCTCGGGCGGGAAGCCGCCGAACCGGATCGCGACCTTGGACAAGCGGGCGACTTCGACCTGACGCCGTCGAGGCCACCCGCATCGGGGCTCACGCCTGCACCGGAGGCGGCCCGTCTCCCGCTTGCGGGAGAAGGCCCACAGATGGGCGCTGCCGCCGCCATCACGGATCGACGAACGACGGCCTTTCCGCGGATGGCGCCGGGTGGTTTGTACGACGAGGTCTGGTCGTGAGCGGACGGGGCCCCAGTGTTGACTTCGACCACGCGGCGACGGTTCAGGCGGACGCCTGTCGCCCGACGGAGACCGCCCCGAGGCCGGCGCCGGCGAGGTAGGCGGCGAGGATCAGGGCCGCGACCTCGACCCACAGGCCCGGCCGGCCGGGGACGAGGCCGGCGACACTCAGGCCGCCGGCGAGGGCCGCCGCGAGCATCAGGACGAAGGTCCCCGCCACGCTCGCCCGCGTGCGGGGCCATCCGGCCAGCCGGCCCACTACCGCCCCGAGCAGGAAGCCGAGCACCAGGGCCGGCCCGATCAGCGTCAGCAGGGCGATCACGACGGACTCCTCATGGCCGCAGGGCCAGGCCGATGCCCTCGGCGGGGGGGCGGGCTTGCGTGGCCGGATCGGCCGTGACCCGGTCCGGCGGCAGGCCGGCCTGGAGCAGGTAGTCGACCAGCGCCAGGGCGCGCTGCCGCGGCAGGTCCGGTTCGGGCTCGGCCGGCGCGTCCGCCTTGGCGGGCGTCTTGTCGGGGGCCGCTTTGCCGTCCGCAGCCTTGGCGGGCTTGGTCGCCTCGGGTTTGGCCGCCTCGGATTTGGCCGCTTCGGGTTTGGTCTTGCCCGGCTTCGCCGGTGCCTTCGCGTCCGTGCCCTTCGCATCGACGGACGCCGTGCTCTCCACGGCGCTGTCGAGGACCGGTTTCGGGGCCGCCGCGCCGGCCGGGTCGGCGTGGCCCGTGACCGCGATGCGTCCCGTCGGACAGGCCTTGGCCCAGGCCGCCACGGTGTCGAGGAAGGGATAGAACGCCGCCGTCGGGGTGGCGCTGCCGGGGACGAACCGCAGGGCCTGGGGCGGCTCGAGTTCGGTGAACCGCGCGGCGCAGGCCTCCGGGGCCGGGCCGGTGGCGACGCCCGGCACCGCGATGGCGGCCTCGCCCCGCCAGCCGGCGGGCAGGGCACGGGGCAGATCGGCCTCAATGCGCCGGGCGCTCTCGGGATAGAGGCTGTCGCCCGTGAGCGTCAGGGCGCGGTCGGCCACCCGGACCTCGCCCCGCGCCAGCACCGCCAGGGTGGCGATGCCCGCCTCCAGGGCGCCGGTCAGGCCGTCGGGCGCGCCCTCCGCCACGCGACTCCGGTCGATGATCCGCTCGCGGAAAAATCTCGGGCGCAGGGCCGCGAGGATGCGGTCGCGGGTGGCCGCATCCGGCACGTGGCCGCCGAGGGTCACGCTGTCGGCCTCGCGCCGGAGCTGGACCCGGTAGGGTTTGAGCGGCCGGGTCTCGAGGGTCGCCGGGCCGGCTTCGACGCCGGCCGGGCGCCCGTCGCGCAGGAGGGCGGCGATCTCGTCGACGGCCTGTGGGTCGAGGGCGATCCCCGTCACCGCCATCGCGCCGTGCGCGAAGGTGACGCCGCCCTCCTGCAGCAGGGCGACGAGGCGCAGGGCGAAGGCGGTGAGGCCGGCCGGATCGATGCGGGCGTCGAGGCCGCGCGCCGTGTGGGTCTCGTCGAGGATGCCGGCGCCCTCGGCGATCTCCGCGGCGCGGGCGCGGAGCGCCGCGCGGGCGGTCTCCGAGACGACGTGGCCGGTGAGGGTCAGGGCGCCGCCGGTGGCCCGCGCGAGGCCGAAGCTGAAATCCGGGACCTTGGCCGGCAGGATCTCAATGGTGCCGAGGCTGAAGCCCGCCGGCGGGGTCGCGAGGGCCGCGCGCAGGCGCGCCTCGTCCTCCGTCGAGATCGCCTCCCCGTGGATCGACAGGCGGGTGTCGGCGAGTTCGGCCCGGGCGCCCGGCTGCAGGGCCTTCAGGGCGGAGACCGCCTCCATGGCGGCCGGCCCGAACTCGGCCGGCGCGCCGTAGGCGGCGTGGGCGGTGTCGTCGAGGCGGGTGCCGGCCGGGAGCGCCGGGGCCAGCCGGTCGGCGAGGGCGTGCGGTCCGATCTCGGCCGGGCGGTTGCCCGTGAGGGCGATGCGGTCCGGCCCCGTGCGGGTCGCCGTCCAGACGAACGGGGCGGCGGTCTCGACGAGGCCCAAGGTTCCATCGATCCGGCGCAGGCCCGGCAGGGCGGCGAGGCGCGCCAGGGCGTCGTCGCGCGCCGCCGCGTCCGGGGCCTCGCCGAGGATCACGAGGTCGCGCCCCCGCGCGGTCACGCGCAGCCACGGCTCGGCCCCCGCCCGTGCCGTCCCGCGCACGACCGCGCCGGCCTCCGCGTCGAGGCGCGCTTCCAGGGGCGGCGTCACCAGGGGCACGGCGACGCCGAGGATCGCGGCGAGGCCGGGCAGGCCGACGAGCCAGCCCGTGCGACGGATCAGGGCGGAGGGAAAGGCGGACACGTTCGATCCCGATGGCAGGCGGCTTTTCGCGATGCGGCTATTCGCGAAGCGAACCACACCACATCGCCTTCACGGCATCATGAAGGCCGTCACGCGTCGCGCAGCATCTCCAGTTCGAGCCAGCGGTCCTCCGCCGCACCGAGCTGGGTCTCGGCCTCGCTGAGCAGCCCGGACGCCTTGGAGAAGCGGGCCGGATCGCGGGCGTAAAGCTGCGGGTCGGCCAGGACCGCCCGCAGCTTGCCGATGTCGGATTCGAGCTTCTTGATCCGCTCGGGCAGGGTTTTGAGCTCGTGCTGGTCCTTGAAGTTGAGCTTGCCCTTGGGCGGGGCGGCGTCGGCCTTCGCGGCCTCCTGCGCCTTGCCGCGCTCGCGCTGCTCGGCCCGGCCCGCCCGCGTGGTCGAGGCGACGGTGCGGGCCTGCACGCCCTCGCCGCGCTGGGCGATCATGTCGGTGTAGCCGCCCGCATACTCGATCCAGGCGCCCTCGCCCTCGCTGACGAGGACGCTGCCGACCACCCGGTCGAGGAAGTCGCGGTCGTGGCTCACGAGGATCAGGGTGCCGGAATAGTCGGTGAGCATCTCCTGCAGGAGGTCGAGGGTCTCCAGATCGAGGTCGTTGGTCGGCTCGTCGAGGACCAGCAGGTTGGCGGGCTGGGCGAGCGCCCGGGCGATGAGCAGGCGGTTGCGCTCGCCGCCGGACAGCACGCTGACCGGGGTCCGGGCTTGCTCGGGGGCGAACAAAAAGTCCTTCATGTAGCCGATGACGTGGCGGCTGACCCCGCCCACCGTCACCGAATCGCCGCTGCCGCCGGTGAGCACTTCGGTGACCGTCATCGACGGTTCCAGCACCGCGCGGGTCTGGTCCAAAAGCATCATCTTGAGGTTGGTGCCGAGCGCGATGGTGCCGGAATCCGGCGGCTGCTGGCCGGTGAGCAGGTTGATGAGCGTGGTCTTGCCGGCGCCGTTGGGGCCGACGATGCCGAGGCGGTCGCCGCGCATGACCCGGATCGACAGGTCGGTGACGATGGTGCGCTCCCCGTAGGCCTTGGCGGCGCCCTTGGCCTCGACCACGAGGGCGCCGGACGGATCGGCCTCCGTCGAACTCATGGTGGCGGTGCCGACGGGGCGGCGGTCCTCGCGCCGGTCCTTGCGGAGCTGGTGGAGGTTGCCGAGGCGCCGGACGTTGCGCTTGCGCCGGGCCGTGACGCCGTAGCGCAGCCAATGCTCCTCGTCGGCGATCTTGCGCTCGAGCTTGTGCCGGTCGCGCTCCTCCTCCTCGAAGAACGCGTCGCGCCACGCCTCGAAGGTGGAGAAGCCCTGCTCGATCCGCCGCGTGGTGCCGCGATCGAGCCAGACCGTGGTCTTCGACAGGGCCGAGAGGAAGCGCCGGTCGTGGGAGATGAGGATAAGGGCGCCGCGCACGCTCTTCAGCTCGGCCTCCAGCCACTCGATGGCCGGCAGGTCGAGGTGGTTGGTGGGCTCGTCGAGGAGCAGCACGTCGGGCTCGGGGGCGAGGGCCTGGGCCAGGGCCACGCGCCGGCCCTCGCCGCCGGACAGGCGGGCCGGGTCCTCCTCGCCGGTCATGCCGAGGCTCTCCAGCAGGTAGCGGGCGCGGTAGGCCTCGTCGCCGTGGGTGAGGCCGGCCTCGACGAAGTCGAGGGTGGTCTTGAACCCGGAGAAGTCGGGTTCCTGGGCGAGGTAGCGGATGGTGGTGCCGGGCTGGACGAAGCGCACGCCCTTGTCGGGCTCGACCAAGCCGGCGGCGATCTTCATGAGCGTCGACTTGCCCGAGCCGTTGCGGCCGACGAGGCAGGTGCGCTCGCCGGGCGAGATCGCGAGTTCGGCCCGCTCGATGAGGGGCGTGCCGCCGAAGGTGAGGGCGACGTCTTGGAGGGTGAGAAGCGGGGGAGCGGCCATGGCCGGGCTTATGGCAGTGCCGGCGCCCGCGAACAAATGGTTCGGGGCGCCGTTTGCGGAAAGCCTACATCACCGGGTTGGCGGGCCCCGTGGGCGCCGGGCCGACATCGGGGCCGACGCCCGGATCGTTCACCGGGATCTCGTCCGGCGTCACGTCGGGCGCCTCCGTCGGCGTGTGGCCGGGGAACTCGGGCGCGGGCAGATCGGGGCCGGGCGGCGGCGTCTGCGGCGCCTCGTAGGGCGTCTCGGGAACGGGGGCACCGGGATTCGACATGGGGGCCTCGCGAAAAGGTCGGGCGTGAGGAACGGGCGCCCGGCGCGCCGGTTCCGCCTTACTTCTTCGTAAGGAGGAGGTTGCCCAGCTTCCTCGTCAAAAAGAGGTTGCCCTACTTTTTGGTGAGCAACAGGTTGCCCTCTTGGCCGAGCTTCTTCTGGATGCGCTCGGCGAACAGGGCCAGCAGCAGGGGCAGCCGCACCTCGACCCGCACGGTCTGGGGGCCGACATCCACCTGCCCGTCCACCTTCTGGCCCATGGCCGCCATGGCGAAGTCGAGGCGGTCGTCGGTCCAGGCCAGCTTGTCGACGGCGACCCCGGTCTTGTCGAGGAGCCCCTGGACCTGGCCCATGCCGTCGGCGATGCGCCGGCGGGCTTCAGCCAGGCCGAGCTCATGGGGGATTTCGACGATCAGGGGCTTGGCCATGGGGGTCCTGCACGTTCGGCTCGGACCCCCGACATGGGGACGGCCACCGGCGAGACAACGCCGGCGGCCGCCGATCGACCCATTTTCGGAACGGTTCGGCCTGCGCCGGTCAATGCACGACGCTGAGGGCCACGTGGGTCACGCCGCCCAGGCCGATGGCGCGGGCCGGGCCCTTGGCGAGATCGATGATCCGGCCGCGCACGAACGGGCCCCGGTCGTTGATGCGCACCACCACGGAGCGGCCGTTGCGCTTGTTCTGCACCAGCACCCGGGTGCCGAAGGGCAGGCTGCGATGGGCCGCCGTCATCCCGTTCGGATTGAAGCGCTCGCCGTTGGCCGTCTGACGGCCGCTTCCGTACCACGAGGCGCCACCGCTCTGGGCGGCGGCGGGCAGGCTGGCGAGGGTCACGGCGGTTCCAACGAGGGCGGCGGCTACGCGAACGGGCTTGATGTTCATTCGATCTTGCTCGGTTGTTTCGGATGGCCGGCAAAATGAGTTCGAACGGGGCCAAAATGAGACCGCGGACAATGAGGCACTATCCGCCGCATATGAGGCTAGAGCCGCGGGCTTAGTTCAGGCTGTGCCGCGATGTAGTGTGGATCGCTGTGGGGAAGTCGGAAACGCCAGTGCTGTCAGGCGAATACTGGCGGGCCGCATGTCCGGCGCCGCGCCCCGTCAGCGCGGAATAAAACCGCCCTGCACGGAGCGAGACCCAGCCATGTGCCGCGTTTGGGGCGGCTCGAACGAAAGATTTTTTTGCGGCCGCCGTGTTGCAGGGGCGATCTCACGCGTCGGACCCGGTCAGGTCCCCGTCCTTCCCCGTCGCCTCGACTTGAGAATTGCTCCGACTTCACCAAGAAAGTCTCGCGAAAACCTGGAGAAAGCGTATCGCCGTGCGGCAGGGCGGACAACTCTAGCCTGCGGGTGGCAATGGCAACGAACCCGGCAAAAACTGCAGCCCCAAATCGAGACGCATTCGCCTCAACCCGGCAACCCGCCCTTTACGTTAACGGCCCCATGGTCCGTCTTGTCAGTCGCGTAACCGGTGTTTGCCATGGCTTCCCCGCGTACCGTGGTTGCCGGCACCGCCGCCCGGAAAAATGTCTCGCGTACCGGGCGGCTCGTGTCGGCGCCGCGGATGGGTCTCGTACCCTCCGTCCAGCGTCTCCCCCTCGACGAAATCCTCGTCGGAGACTGCATCAGTGCCATGAACGCCCTGCCGGCGGGCAGCGTCGACTGCGTGTTCGCCGATCCGCCCTACAACCTCCAGCTCGGCGAGGGCTCGCTCCTGCGGCCCGACCAGAGCCGCGTCGACGCCGTCGACGACGCCTGGGACCAGTTCTCGAGCTTTGCCGCCTACGACGCCTTCACCCGCGCCTGGCTCACGGCCGCCCGCCGGGTGATGAAGCCGAACGCGACGCTCTGGGTCATCGGCTCCTACCACAACATTTTTCGCGTGGGCGGGGCGTTGCAGGACCTCGGGTTCTGGATCCTCAACGACATCGTCTGGCGGAAAGCCAACCCGATGCCGAACTTCCGGGGCAAGCGCTTCACCAACGCCCACGAGACCCTGATCTGGGCCTCGCGCTCGGCCGAGTCGAAGGGCTACACCTTCCACTACGAGGCGCTGAAGGGCGGCAACGACGACGTCCAGATGCGCTCGGACTGGTTCATCCCCCTCTGCACCGGCGACGAGCGCCTCAAGGGCGCCGACGGCCTCAAGGTCCACCCGACCCAGAAGCCCGAAGCCCTCCTCGCCCGCACCATCCTGTCGGCGACGAATCCCGGCGACGTGATCCTCGACCCGTTCTTCGGCACCGGCACCACCGGCGCCGTGGCCAAGCGCCTCGGCCGCCGCTTCATCGGCATCGAGCGCGAGACCGTCTACGCCGAGGCGGCCCGCGCCCGCATCGACGCCGTCGAGCCGCTCTCCCAGGCGGCCCTCATGGTGGCGCCGACGAAGCGCGCCGAACCCCGCGTCGCCTTCCTCAGCGTGCTCGAGGCCGGCCACATCCGCGCCGGCGAGACCCTCACGGACGCGCGCGGCCGGCACAGCGCCGTGGTCCGCCCCGACGGCACGATCATGGCCGGCCCGGCCTCGGGCTCGATCCACAAGATCGGCGCCCTCGTCCAGGGCCTGCCCGCCTGCAACGGCTGGGATTTCTGGCACGCCACCCGCGACGGCAAGCCCGTGGTCATCGACGTGTTCCGGGCGCGGATGCGGGCGGCCATGGGTTCGGCCGCCTGAATTTTTCCTCCATCGCCCGGTGCGGGTCCCTTCTCCCCCCTGCGGGAGAAGGTGGCCCGCGCAGCGGGTCGGATGAGGGGAGCGCCGGTTCCGGAGAGGTCGCTCCCTCTTGCGGGACTTCGTCCCGGCCCGCCTGCTCCGCGACCACCCTTCCCTACGGAAGCTGTCGTCTTCACACATTTCGCAGGCAGCGCGGGTCCCCTCTCCTGGAAGGAGAGGGACAGGGTGAGGTGTGCGAACTCTCCGAAAGGTCCCACACCTCACCCCAGCCCTCTCCTTCCAGGCTACGGCATTCACACATCTCGCGGGCAGCGCAGGTCCCCTCTCCTGGAAGGAGAGGGACAGGGTGAGGTGTGTGACCTATTCGGAGATGTCCCACACCTCACCCCAACCCTCTCCTTCCAGGAGAGGGAGCCCCGGTGCGCCTCCCGCCCGCATCCGGATGCCTGCCGCTGCACGGGATCGGCCCATTCGCAGTTGTGTGAATCCGGTAGCCTTCCAGGAGAGGGAGCACGGCGTGCTTGAAGCGGTCTTCCTGTGGCTTTCGAAGACAGTCGTCGGGCAGATGCGAGAGTCCGCAGCGCGCAAAGGGGGAGGGTTCGTTCCCTACCGCCCGCGCGTCTTCGGCCGTCCCCGCTTGCGCGCCACCGCCGGCGGGGCCGCCTCGTCCGGGTCCTCGAAAAACCCCTCCCCGTCCTCGGCCGGCGCTGCCGCGACGGCGCGGGGCGCCGGCTTCGGCACCGGGCGGAAGCTCGGCGGCGGCGGGGGCGCCTCGTCCTCCGGTTCGGCGAAGAGCGGCGTATCGGCCATTGCCCGCATGGCCTTCGGGCGCCCGCGTTTCACCGGGTCCGGCTTCGGATCGAAGGCGTGGGCCAGCACCTTCTTCATCACGCCCGGCAGGGGCTCGTCGTCCAGATCCCGCCGAGGCGTGAAGCGCATGCCGGCGGGGGCCTGGGTGCTCAACGCCACGCGGGAAAAAAACACCGTCAGCTCCAGGGGGAAATGCGTGAAGCCGTGGCGGACGAGGCCCGGCAGACGCTTCCAGCGGGCGTCGAGGGGTGCGTCGAGGAGCGCCCGGGCCGGGTCGTAATCCGGCTCCCACGGGCTCATGGGCGGCTCGGCCATGGCACCGAGCAGGCCTTCCGGCGGGCGGGTGCGCAGGAGGATCGCCTCGTCGCCGGCCCGGACCGCCACGAAGGCCGCGCCCCTGCGCAGGGTGCCCTTCACCGCCTTGAGCTTTCGCGGAAACGTCTCCTGCGTCCCCGCGGCGCGGGCCCGGCACGGGGCCATCCACGGGCACAGGGCGCAGGCCGGGCGCTTCGGCGTGCAGATGGTGGCGCCGAGATCCATCACCGCCTGCGCGAAGTCGCCGGGCCGGTCGCTGGGCACGAGATCCTGCGTCACCGCGCGGACCTCGGCGCGGGCGGCGGGCATCAGGGTCTCGATGGAAAAGAGCCGGGTCATCACCCGCTCGACGTTGCCGTCGACGGCCGCCTCCGGGCGGTCGAACGCGATGGCCGCGATGGCCCCGGCCGTGTAGGCGCCGACGCCGGGAAGCTTCCTCAGGCCCACGAGGGTGTCAGGAAAGGCGCCGGCCGCCGCCACCGCCTTGGCGCAGGCGTGGAGGTTGCGTGCCCGCGAATAGTAGCCGAGCCCGGCCCAGGCCGACATCACCGCCTCCTCGGGCGCCGCCGCCAGGGCGTCGATGCTCGGAAACCGCTCCAGGAACTTGTGGAAATAGGGTTTGACCGCCGCGATGGTGGTCTGCTGCAGCATCACCTCGGAGAGCCAGATCCGGTACGGGTCCGGCGCCTGCCCCGGCAGGGCGCGCCAGGGCAGGACGCGGCGGTGCCGGTCGTACCAGGCGAGCAGGTCTATGGCCTGCGGCGCTTGCAGATCTTTGGCCTGCGGCGCTTGCAGATCTTGCGCCCTGGGGCTCGGGAAACGTGCGTCGGTCACGGGGCTCGGCACTGGCATGGGCGCCCGTCCTTACCCCGGCCGGTCAACGGCTCCAACCGGTCCTTCGGCGTGAGGGAACGCCGTGCTAACCATTCGGGCGCGATACCGGGTGGATCGTCGGCGGGAGAGCGGAAAGGTGCGCATGGCGCGGGTCAAGCCCCTGGCCGAACTGCTCGATGCCTGCATCGGCCCGGCCTTCGCCGCGCAGGGCTTCGCCTCCACGGACATCCTCGCGGCGTGGCCCGAGATCGTCGGCGAGCGCCTGGCGCGCTACTGCCAGCCGTCCAAGCTCGAATGGCCGCGCCGGCGCCGGCGCGAGGAAGAGGGCCGGCCCGACCCCGGCACCCTGGTGGTGCGGGTGGAGGGGGTGTTCGCCCTCGAACTCCAGCACCTCGCTCCCATCGTGATCCAGCGGGTCAACGCCCATTACGGCTGGGCCTGCGTCGCCAAGATCGTCATGCGGCAGGGCCGGGTCGACCGCATCGGCCGGACGGTGCCGCCGCCCGTGGTCGATCCCGTCCGCCGCGGCGAAGTGGCGCTCGCGGTCCGGACCATCGACGACGACGCCCTGCGCGACGCCCTCGACCGCCTCGGCACGGCGGTGGTCGCCACGGCCCACAAAGCCGTGCCCAGGCGCTGAGTCGGACGCGGAGTCGGGCGCCCGCGCCTTGTCAGGACGGCCCGCAGATTCTACCGCAGGCGTCAGACGAACCGTTCGCCCGCACGCGGAGCCTGTCACGACCATGATCACCCGGCGCGACGCCCTCAAAGCCACCGGCCTCGCCATCGGCGCGGCGGCCCTCCTGCCCCGGTTCACCCTCGACGCATTCGCGCAGGGCGGGGCGAATCTCTCGACCCTCATGGAGCCCGGGCCCCTGGGCGACGTCTGGCTCGGCCCCAAGGACGCCAAGGTGACGATCATCGAGTACGCCTCGATGACCTGTTCGCACTGCGCCGCCTTCCACAAGACGACGTATCCGGTGCTCAAGGAGCGCTACATCGACACCGGCAAGGTGCGCTTCACCCTGCGGGAATTCCCCCTCGATCCCCTGGCCACCGCCGCCTTCATGCTGGCGCGCTGCGACGGCGACGCGAAGTACTACCCCATCACCGACCTGCTGTTCGATCAGCAGCAGGCCTGGGCCTACGTGCAGAAGCCGCAATCGCCCGTGGACGCCCTGGAGCAGATGCTGCGCCAGGCCGGGTTCTCGAAGGACAAGTTCGAGGCCTGCCTCAAGGACCAGAAGCTCTACGGGGCCATCAACACGGTCAAGCAGCGCGGCATGGACACGTTCAAGGTCGATTCCACGCCGACCTTCTTCATCAACGGCGAGCGCTACACCGGCGAGATGTCCATCGACGGCATGGAGAAGGTGATCAAGCCGATTCTCGGCGCCTGACCCATCGCTTTTTCCGCGCCGGGGCAAAACGACGAATTCGCCAGCGGGTGCAATGCGTTAAGTCAAGTCGGGGTCGCCTTGACACTCAAGGTGGGCGAAACTATGTTGCCGCCCGCTTGGAGGAGGCGTCCCGGCCGGTTCCTCCGCTCCCGCCAATGTGAGTTTTCGCGTATGAGCGGCAACGACGCAGGGGACGGGCGCGGCACCGGCGGGGAGCAAGCGCGGGACGACGACCTCTCCCAGAGGCTCAAACGTCTCGAGACGCAGATCGAACGGAAGCGGCCCAGTGCCCCTCCCGGTCCGTCATCGCGTTCCGGTTCGTCGACCGGGCCCTCTCCTCTCGGTCAGGCGATGCGGCTCTCCACGGAGTTCATCGCCGGTGTCCTGGCGGGGGGCATTCTCGGCTGGATGTGCGATCATTTCCTGGGGACGAAACCCTGGGGCCTGATCGTCCTGCTGATGCTGGGCTTCCTGACCGGCGTCTACAACGTCATGCGTGTCTCGGGAGCCCTCTCGAAGGCGCCGACGAAGGAACAGGATCGCTAGCGGTTCTGGCAAGAACGCCGCTCGCGCGGCTAATCGGTGGTGGCGGGCCTTCGGCCCGTTCGGTTTCAGAAGGACGGGAGCGGCAATGGCCGTAAAGATGGATCCGATCCACCAGTTCGAGCTCAAGCCGCTCGTCTCGTTCGGTCATATCGGCAACCAGGAGATCGCGTTCACGCAGTCGTCCCTGTACATGTTCGCCGCCGTGGGGATCATCGCGCTGATCACCATCGTGGCGACGGCGCAGCGCTCGGTGGTGCCGGGCCGCATGCAGTCCATGGCCGAGGTGTTCTACGAGTTCATCGGCTCGACCCTGCGCCAGTCCGCCGGCCACGGCTCCGAGCGGTTCATGCCGCTGATCTTCTCGCTGTTCATGTTCGTGCTCGTGCTGAACATGCTTGGCATGATCCCCTACGCCTTCGCGGTGACCAGCCACATCATCGTCACCTTCGCCCTGGCCTTCCTCGTGATCGGCACCGTGATCGTCTACGGGTTCATGGCCCACGGCACCAAGTTCCTAAAGGTGTTCGTGCCCTCCGGCGTGCCCGGCTGGCTCCTGCCGATGATCGTCGCCATCGAGATCGTGTCGTTCATCTCGCGCCCCATCAGCCTCGCGGTGCGTCTGTTCGCCAACGTGCTCGCCGGCCACATTGCCCTCAAGATCTTCGCGGGCTTCGTGCCGGCCCTGCTCGCCGCCGGCGCCTGGGGGGCGATCTCGCCCCTGCCCCTGGCGCTCAGCGTCGCCGTCACCGCCCTCGAATTCCTCGTGGCCGGTCTGCAGGCCTACGTCTTCGCCACGCTCGCTTCGATCTACCTCAGCGACGCGCTGCATCCCGGCCACTAGGGCCGGGTCATCCCGGCCCCAGGCCGGGACGCCCCCTTCCGTCCCCGGTGCGCCCTCGCGGACCGGATTTCTCTCCACGCAACACCGAACCGACCCCAGGAGCAATTTGATGGATCCCTTAGCTGCCAAGTACATCGGTGCCGGCCTCGCCTGTCTCGGCATGGCGGGCGCCGCCATCGGCCTCGGCAACCTCTTCGGCCAGTTCTACGCCGGTGCCCTGCGCAACCCGTCGGCCGCCGACGGCCAGCGCGGCAACCTGCTCCTCGGCTTCGCCCTCACGGAAGCGCTCGGCATCTTCTCGCTGCTCGTCGCCCTGCTGCTCCTGTTCGCCGTCTAAGACCGCGAACCGATACCGGACCGGACGCGGCGTCCCCGAGGGGATGCGGCGCCCCCGAGGGGATGCGAGACGCGTCCGGTCCCACCTTCCTGATTTGACCGCCCCCGATTCGACCGAAGGACGTCATGGCTCAGCCGGCTCATCCGACCGCAACGCATGAAGGCTTCGCCGCGACGCCGGCCTCCGAGCATGGCGGCGGCTTCCCGCCCTTCGAGAGCCACACCTTCGCGTCCCAGCTCATCTGGCTCGCCCTCGCCTTCGGGCTGCTCTACTACCTCATGGACAAGATCGCCCTGCCGCGCATCCAGTCCATCCTGAACGATCGCGCCACGCGCCTGTCGACGGACCTCGACGAGGCCCAGCGCCTCAAGGCCGAGGCCGACGCCGCCGGCGCCGCCTACGAGAAGTCCCTGAGCGACGCCCAAGCCAAGGCCCAGGCCATCGCCCTGGAGACCCGCACGGCCCTGACGCAGGAGGCCGAGACCAAGCGCAAGGCGCTGGAATCCGAGCTGAACGCCAAGATCGCCGGCGCCGAGGCCACCATCCGCAGCCGCACGGCCGAGGCCATGGGCAACGTCCGCGGCATCGCCGGCGAGACGGCCTCGGCCATCGTCGAGCGCCTGACCGGCCGCTCGCCCGACGAGGCCGCCCTCGCCAAGGCCCTCGACAGCGTCGCGCTCCCGCACTGAGCGGGTCCGCTCACCACACACCTTACCGGCCGGCGGCCCCTCGGGGCCCGTGACGGCTTCGCCCAGGCCGGTCCTCCGGTTCGGGCGCCAGCGAGTTGGGACGACGAGCATGTTGTTGGAAGCCGAATTCTGGGTCGCAGTCGCCTTCGTGCTGTTCATGGCCCTGGTCTGGAAGGTCGGTGGCTTCAACCAGATCACCAACGGCCTCGACGGCCGGGCCAAGCGCGTCCGCGCCGAGCTCGACGAGGCCCGCCGCCTGCGCGAGGAAGCGGCGGGCGTGCTCGCCGACTACAAGAAGCGTCGCGCGTCCGCGGAGGCCGAGGCCGAGGCCATCGTCTCGGGCGCCCGCGCCGAGGCCCAGCGCATCGCCGACGAGGGCCATGCCCGCCTGAACGAGTTCATCGCCCGCCGCACCAAGTCCGCCGAGACCAAGATCGCCCAGGCCGAGGTCCAGGCCACCGCCCAGGTCCGCGCCGCCGCCGCCGACGCGGCCGTGAAGGTCTCGGAAGTGATCCTGCGCGAGCGCATGCAGGGCGACGCCGCCCAGGATCTGGTCCGCCGGAGCCTCGGCGAGGTCCGCACCCGCCTCCAGGCCTGACCCCAGCCCCACCGACCGACGAGGAAGCCGCCGCGAGGCGGCTTTTTCGTTTGTCGGACGCCCCCGGCCGGGCGTGCTAGAAGCCGGCCGACGCGCACGCCCCCCAGCGGAGACCCGATGCCGCCGATCATTTCCATCGCCAACCTGTCCAAGGTCTACGCCACCGGGCACGCCGCCCTGAAATCCATCTCCCTCGACATCCACAAGGGCGAGATCTTTGCCCTGCTCGGCCCCAACGGGGCCGGCAAGACCACCCTGATCAGCATCGTCTGCGGCATCGTCACGGCGAGCGAAGGCAGCATCCGCGTCGACGGGCACTGCATCGACACGGACTACAAGGCCGCCCGGCGCAAGATCGGCCTCGTGCCGCAGGAGCTCACCACCGACGCGTTCGAGACCGTGTGGGCGACCACCGGCTTCAGCCGGGGCCTGTTCGGCCTTCCCCCCGATCCGGCCCATATCGAGCGGGTCCTGCGCGACCTGTCCCTGTGGGACAAGAAGGACAGCCGGATCATGACCCTGTCGGGGGGCATGAAGCGGCGCGTGCTCATCGCCAAGGCGCTGGCGCACGAGCCGCAGATCCTGTTCCTCGACGAGCCCACCGCCGGCGTCGACGTGGCGCTGCGCCAGGACATGTGGCGCCTCGTGCGCCGCCTGCGCGATCAGGGCGTCACCATCATCCTCACCACCCACTACATCGACGAGGCCGAGGAGATGGCCGACCGGGTCGGCGTCATCCGCAACGGCGAGATCATCCTGGTGGAGGACAAGGCCGAGCTCATGCGCAAGCTCGGCAAGAAGCAGCTCACCCTGCACCTCGACGCCCCGCTGTCCGAGGTCCCCCCGGCCCTGTCCGGCCACCACCTCGAACTGACGCAGGGCGGGCGCGACCTCGTCTACACCTACGACACGAAAGCCGACGCGGCCCTCACGGGGCTGCTCGCCGACATCGCCCGGGCCGGCATCGGCTTTCGCGACCTCGACACCAAGCAATCCTCCCTGGAGGACATCTTCGTCGACCTCGTGAAGGAACGCGCATGAACTGGTACGCGGTCCGCGCTCTCTACCGCTTCGAGATGGCCCGCTTCTGGCGCACGGCCCTGCAGAGCATCGTCGCCCCGGTCATTGCCACGGCGCTCTACTTCGTGGTGTTCGGCGCCGCCATCGGCTCGCGCATGGCCTCCGTCGACGGCATCGCCTACGGCGCCTTCATCGTGCCCGGCCTGATGATGCTCTCGCTCCTGACCCAGAGCATCGCCAACGCCTCGTTCGGCATCTACTTCCCGCGCTTCGCCGGCACGATCTACGAGATCCTGTCGGCGCCGGTGTCGCCCCTGGAGATCGTGCTCGGCTACGTCGGCGCGGCGGCCTCGAAATCGATCCTCATCGCCCTGATCATCCTCGCCACCGCGACCCTGTTCGTCCCCATCCGCATCGAGCACCCGTTCGTGATGGTGGGCTTCCTGCTGCTCACGGCGGTGACGTTCAGCCTGTTCGGCTTCCTCATCGGCCTGTGGGCGGACGGGTTCGAGCGGCTGCAGCTCGTGCCCCTGCTCATCGTCACGCCCCTGACCTTCCTCGGCGGCAGCTTCTACTCCATCGACATGCTGCCTCCGGTGTGGCGGACCCTCAGCCTCGCCAACCCCGTGGTCTACCTCATCAGCGGGTTCCGCTGGGCGTTCTTCGGCAATTCCGACGTGAGCATCGGGGTGAGCCTGGCCATGGCCCTGGTCTTCCTCGCCCTGTGCCTCGCCGGCGTCACCTGGATCTTTCGCACGGGGTATCGTCTGAAGAGCTGATCGTGGCGTTTCCAGCCCATCGGTACGGTCGATCGGGCGTATCACGAGGCGATGCGATGAAGCACGGGTTCCCTCTCCTGAAAGGAGAGGGACAGGGTGAGGTGTGGGACCTTTTCGGAGAGCCCACACACCTCACCCCAACCCTCTCCTTCCAGGAGAGGGGGCCGGTGGCGATGCCTTGATCCGAAGTGACCGGCTTGGAAATCGTATCAGGCGCGCCCGTCGAGGAACGCGAGCACGCCCGTGCGGTGCCCCCGGTCGCCCACCGCCGTGCTGTGGTCGCGGTTCGGCAGCTCCAGCGACTGGGCGTTGGGCATGAGGGCCACGAGGGCCGGCCCGGGGCCCGAGACCGTGTCGAGGGTGCCGACGGTCACCAGGGTCGGCACCCGGATCTCGGCGACCTCGGCCCGCGACAGGGTCTGGCGCGAGCCGCGCATGCAGGCGGCGAGCGCCCGCAGATCGCTCTTGGTCTGCTCGGCGAAGGTGCGGAAGGCGGCGGCCGTGGGGTTCGGGGCCGGCGCGCCGGGCTCCGCCTCCAGGGCCTCGGCGATGCCGTCGGGCAGGCCCCTGCCCTCGACGAGGTGCAGGCCGAGGCCGCCGAGGAGGAGGGAGCGCACGCGGGGGCCGTCGTCCAGGGCGAGGTAGGCCGCGATGCGCGCGCCCATGGAATAGCCCATGACGTCGGCCCGTGCGATGCCGAGATGGTCGAGGAGCCGGGCGGCGTCCTGGGCCATGAGGTCGGAGCCGTAGGCCTCCGGATCGTAGAGCTTCTGGCTCTCGCCGTGGCCGCGGTTGTCGAGGGCGATCACCCGGCGCCCGGCCTTCGCCAGGGTCTTGACCCACTGGGTGTTGACCCAGTTCACGGCGTGGTTCGAGGCGAAGCCGTGGATCAGCAGGATCGGATCGCCGGCGCCCTGCTCGGCGGGCGTGTCGAGGTAGGCGATGCGGACGCCGTCGGAGAGGAAAGTCTGCATGGCACGCTCGGGGTACGGCAGCGGGTGGGATTGATGCCCTTGTGGTCCGCCCCGGCGATGGAGGGAAGCCCCGGGATGGAGCCGGCGCTTGCCCCGGCCGGATCGGGCTGGCATCACCCCCGGCGATGAAGGACACCCAGCCCTACGGCACCTATGCCCCCACCGGCCTCGTCGCGCGCATCGCCGAGCGCACGGGCCGCCTCTCCTACGGGAGCTGGGGCGCCCGGCGCCTCGCCCTGTTCCTGCGCCGGGTCGGCATCGGCCTCCTGCGCGGGCGCCCCCTCGACGTGGAGCGCTACGGCGCCCGGATGAGGCTCTACCCGTACAACAACAATTGCGAGAAGAAGGTGCTGTTCACGCCGCAATTCTTCGATCCCGAGGAGCGCGCGCTTCTCCGGGCCCGCCTCGAACCCGGCTGCACCTTCCTCGACATCGGCGCCAACATCGGCGCCTACGCCCTGTTCGTGGCGGCCTTCGCCGGCCCGCGCGCCCGCATCCTCGCCGTCGAGCCCCAGCCCGACGTGTTCGACCGGCTGACCTACAACATCGCCCAGAACCCGTTCGGCACGGTCAAGGCCGTGGCCTGCGCGGTGGCCGACAAGGCCGGCGAGCTCACCCTGTTCGTCGATCCGCGCAACCGCGGCGAATCGAGCCTGAAGATCGTCGGCACCAACGAGGGCGCGCAGATCCGCGTGCCGGCCGTCACCCTGCTCGACCTCGCCCAGGGCGAGGGCATCACCCGCATCGACGCCATCAAGCTCGACGTCGAGGGCGCCGAGGATCTCATCCTCGAGCCGTTCTTCCGCAGCGCGCCGGTCTCCCTGCATCCGCGCCTGCTGCTCGTCGAGAACGGCACCGCCCAGTGGCAGATCGACCTGCCGGCCCTGCTGGAGGCCAACGGCTACCGGCTCCTGGCCCGCACCCGCCTGAATCTCATCTTCGAGCGGACGGCGTAAGGCGGGTCACCCGACGACGGGGATCGCCTCCGCGAGGGTGACGCCGTCGGGATCGACCCGGCAGAGGTGGGCGTGGACCGCGACTCCGGCGGCGCGGGCGGCCCGGAAGGCGGCGTCGAAGGCCGGGTCGATGTCGCGGGCGACGTCGAAGCGCTCCGCCCGCATCTGGACCACGACGATGAGCATGGCCCGGCCGCCCTCCGCCACCACCCCGGCGAGATCGGCCATGTGCCGGGCGCTGCGGGCCGCCGTGCAGTCGGGGAACTCGGCCAGCCCGGGCGTGCGCAGGAGGTGGCAGTTCTTCACCTCGACGTGGCAGGGCACCAGCCCCTCCCCCTGGGCCAGGAAGTCGACGCGGCTCGCTTTCGCGTAGCGGACCTCCGGCTTCAGGCTCGTGTAGGCGGCGAGCTGCGGCAGGGCACCGGCCGCGAAGGCCTCCGCCACCAGGGCGTTGGGGCGCTGGGTGTCGATGCCGACCCATTGCCGCCCGCCGGCGAGGTCGGCCTCCACCAGCTCCCACGAGAAGCCGAGTTTTCGCGCGGGGTTGGTGGAGGCGGACAGGAGCGTGCGGGCGCCCGGTGCCAGGAGGCCGAGCATCGCCCCCGGATTGGCGCAATGCGCCGTGACCACGCTGCCGTCCGCGAGCTCCATGTCGGCGAGGAAGCGCTTGTAGCGCCGCACCAGGCGCGCGGGAATGAGGGGCGCGGGAAAGCGCATCGGGTCACCTGATCGAACGGCGGCGGCGGATTTCGGCCGGAAATCCCGGCCCGGGCGGTCATTCCCGGCGTTCGGGAGGGGGCATCGCCGCCGGCGGGCTGGTAAGTCAACCGGCGATGCGACAGACTTGGGGCCGCATGACCGCGAACCCGACCCGGAGCGGCGCCACCCGTCCGTCCACGAGGCTCCCATGTTCAACCTGTTCGATATCCTCCAGGCGCAGGCCGGTCCGGGCGCTCAGGGCTTCGGACAGCAGTTCGGCCTGTCGCAGGACCAGACCCGGCGGGCCATGGAGGCGCTGCTGCCCGCCTTCAGCATGGGACTCCAGCGCAACGCCGCCAACGACCCGACGGGGTTCGCGCACCTGTTCAGCCTCGCGGGGGCCGGCGCCACGGCACCGCGCGCCTCGGCCTCGCCGCAGATGGACATGCTGGTGAGCCAGCTCTTCGGCTCGCCGCATCTGAGCCAGGCGGTCCTCCAGCAGGCGGCGGGGGCGAGCGGCATCGCCACGCCGGTCCTCAAGCAGATGCTGCCGGTGATGGCCGGGATGATCGTCGCCGGCATCGTCCACGTGATGGTCAACCAGACGCCGCAGGCCGCCGCTCCGGCGCCCGCGCCGAACGCGTTCGGATTCCCCCCGAACCCCTACTGGACCGACATGGTCAACGCCTTCATGAATGCGGGCGGCGCCCTCGCGCCGAAACCCGCCGCGTCGAAATCGCCCGCCGCCCGGCCCGCACCGTCACGGGGCGCCGCCCGCACGACGCGGCTCGGCGCGTCGCCCGCCGCCCGGCCCACCAACGATGCGGCCCCGTTCGAGCTGTTCCAGCAGATGTTCCAGACCGGCCTCGACGTTCAGCAGGAGAACGCCAAGGCGATGCAGTCCCTGTTCGATACGTTCTGGCAGGAGGGGGATCGCACGGGCGGACAGGACGGCGGCCCGTCGCCGAAGGTCGGGGGCCGCGACCGCTGAGGCGGTCCGATCAGGGCGGCGTCATCGCTGCGGCGAGGGTCTGGTAGACCAGAACTATCTTGTCCGAGTAGATCCGCATGCCCGCGATGAGGGCGAGGCCGATGAAACCGGCGATGAGGGTGTATTCCACCGCCGTGGTGCCGCCCTCGTCCCCGGCGAACCGTGCGTGGGTTCGCCGGACCGACCGGGTCCCACCAGCGCCGAGGGCGCCCTCACCTTCGTCCGATCCGCGTGCCATCGTTCGAAGGTTCCCCAGTCAGATCGAAGCCGCCGACCATAGGCCGCGGTCCGTTGCCGGGGGCTTAAACCCATCCTGGAATCTTGGCCGTATTCGTCGGAAGCCGGCTTGCGAAAGCCGGCTTCGCACCTTTAGCGAAACACCCCGCCGGCGCCCCGGCGGTGGTTTCGCACACGGTGGCCGGAAGGGCGATCCGCGCCTCGACGAGCCTCACTCTACTTGCCGGTTTCCTTGCGCAGGGCGTCGATGCGCTGGGACGCTTCCGCCTTGTCGAGGTCCGGCTCGAAGGCCTCGGGGTCCTTGGCCTGCTCCGACAGGGTCTTGAGGTAGGAGGCCTGGGCGCCCGTCATCGGCTCGCCGCCCGTGGTCCACTCGCTCGGGTCCTTGATCTGGTTCGAGGTGTCCTTCGGGTCGATCTTCGGATTGGTCTCGTCGGTGTCGACGGCCTTCTGCGCAGCCTTGGTCATGGTCGCCTCGCGTTCATGGAATGTTCCAAGCGAACGCGGGCCCGGGGCCGAGGTTCCGTTCCGCCCGGCCCATTCGGAGCCGGGCGGAACGGAGGCGATCAGGCCGCGACGGCCTTCGGCTGAACCTCGGCGGTGTAGTCGTCCATCAAGGTCTTGGTCAGGGACGCCGGCACGAACCGGTACGGGCCGATCTCCGACACCGGCGTCACCTCGGCGGCCGACCCGGTGATGAAGCATTCCGAGAAGCCTTCGAGCTCGGCCGGCAGGATGCGCCGCTCGACCACGTCGACGCCCCGGCGGCGGGCCAGCTCGATCACCGTCTGGCGGGTGATGCCGTTGAGGAAGCGGTCGGCGAGCGGCGTGTGCAGCACACCGTCGCGGACGAAGAACACGTTGGCGCCGGTGCACTCGGCGACGTTGTCCTCCCAGTCGAGCATGAGGGCGTCGGCGTAGCCCTTGTTCTCGGCCCGGTGCTTGGAGATGGTGCAGATCATGTAGAGGCCCGCCGCCTTCGAGCTCGATGGGGCGGTGCGGGGGTCGGGCCGGCGATAATCGGCGATGTCGAGGCGGATGCCCTTCATCTTGGTCTCGGGATCGAAGTAGCTCGGCCATTCCCAGGCGGCGATGGCGAGGTGGATGGTGTTGTTCTGGGCCGCCACGCCCATCATCTCCGAGCCGCGCCAGGCCACCGGGCGCAGATACGCGTCCGTGAGCCCGCTGGTCTTGAGGACGAGGTCCTTGGCCGCCTCGATCGCGTCGGCCGTGTAGGGGATTTTGAAGTCGAGCAGTTCGGCCGAGCGCAGCAGGCGCTCCGCGTGCTCGCGGCTCTTGAAGATGCGCCCCCCGTAGGCCCGCTCGCCCTCGAACACCGACGAGCCGTAATGCAGGCCGTGGGAGAGCACGTGGATCTTGGCGTCCTTCCACGGCACCATCGCGCCATCGTACCAGATGGTGCCCTCGCGCGCGTCGAACGGGATCAGGGACATGGTCGGCTTCCTCGACACGCGGGCTTGCCCTCGAAGCCGGCGTCAGATGGGTGTGGGGAGGTCGGGCGGCGGAACAGGCCGGGAATCGTAACGGGCCCGGAAACGGAACAGGCTGCGGGTCGGGACGCCCTACCGGAAGGCTTGACGGGTAGCAACGCGCCTGAAATATGTCAATAACACTGACATAAACCGAGGCCGCTCCCGACGTGACCCTCCCCGCCACCGAGAACGCCCCGGCCGAGAACCCTGCGATCGAGAACGCCCCGGCCGAGAACCCTGCGATCGAGAACGCCGCGATCGGGAGCACCGCCACCGAGAGCCCCGGCGACGACCTCATCGAGCTGCTGTTCTTCGCCTATCGCGATTTCGTCGGTGACCCCGACCGCATCCTGGCGCAATACGGGTTCGGCCGGGCGCACCACCGGGTGCTGCACTTCGTCGACCGCTATCCGGGCCTGACCATCGCCGAACTCCTCGATATCCTGCGGATCACGAAGCAGAGTCTGAACCGGGTGCTCAAGGACCTCATCGAGCAGGACTACATCGTCCAGAAGACCGGGACGAGCGACCGGCGCCAGCGGCTGCTGTTCTGCACGGCGCGCGGCACCGCCCTGGCCGGCGACCTCATCCGCGTGCAGACCCGCCGGGTGACGCGGGCGCTGGCCGATCCGGAAGAAGGGACTTCCGAGGCCGGGGTTTCGGAGGGCGGGGGTTCGGAGG
>NZ_VRUZ01000047.1:0-29249 GCF_008039485.1 Methylobacterium sp. WL69
GCGGACCACCGTGGCGTCGACGAAGTGCAGGTCCCCGTCGAGCTCGCCTCGGGCATCGGCTTGCGCCTGCAGGCACCGCAGCACCCGGTCGAACACACCGGCCTTGCGCCAGCGGTAAAACCGGCTCGACACGGTCCCGACAGCACCGTAGCGGGCCGGCAGATCCGCCCAGGGCGCGCCCGTGCGCAGGATCCAGAGCATGCCGTTCAGGACCTGGCGGTGATCCTCCGCTGGCCGGCCCGTGCGCGGCTTCTGCGGAGGCAGCAGCGGGGCGATCTGCTCCCACTGTGCATCGGTCAGTTCGTAGCGTCGCATCCCGATCACATGGGGGCGATCCCCAAACCTGTGAACCCTTTGCAGAGACGCCCAAGGCAGATCGGCCGGCAACGGGGCGAAGGGTGCTTCGGCTTGATGAAAGTGCGTCTGATCCGCCTTCGCTGGCACACCTTCGGCACCCAGAAGGCCAAGCAGTCTCTCACTCTTGGTCGCTCGAATGCGCTGACACATGAACTGCGCGGTGTGGAAAGTGACGCCGAGGATCCGGTGGAGATGGCTCGGCAAGATGTCCGTCTTGCAGGAGGCCATGAGGTGTATCGCCTGAAGCCACAGGTGCAGAGGCACGTGACTGGCGTGCCAACAATGCTCACAACCTGTGGAGTGCTTCGGACGCCGCGTTGCCCAGGGTCCACTCCGATGGTCCGATGCCGCTCGGGTTGGGTCAGTCAGGGGTCTAACCCCTTGATGTCGTACCCAATCAATTTTTGCTGAGAATCCTGGCGCCCCAGCCAGTCCCCATCGAGGATGCGGACCCAAGGCTCGGCGACGGATCGGAGGTTCGGGATCGGCTGCCGCCGTCGCGTGCCGGCTCATCGCGGCGCGGTTCTCCCGCATCGGAAATCCGTCCGGGCCCGGACGACGCGGGGCGTTGCGAGCGGTCTCGAAATCCGGCCGACCTCATTCGCCGCCGAGCGCCGATGGCGGCCGCGCAGGGCGCCGTCGCGGCCCGGCGACGCCCGCCGGGCGAGCCCGCATCAGGCGATGATGTCGGGCGTGATCTGATCTTCGATGTAGGAAATCCGGTCGCGCAGGGCGAGCTTGCGCCGCTTCAGGCGCTGGATCTGGAGCTGGTCGCCGGCGACGCTCAGTTCGAGGGCGTCGATGGCGCCGTCGAGGTCGCGGTGCTCCTGCCTGAGCCGCTCCAGCTCCTCGGCGGACGCCGCCGGTTCGTCGTCGTTCCACTCACTCGCCATCGCAACCCGCAGTCCTGGCAACACCCGTGGGCCGACCATGCGGCACCGCTCCGGGCTCGGCAAGAACCCTCCGGGCCGCGTGCACATGCAAGACAGCCCCGCACAGGCAAGACAGTCCCGCGGAGGCAAGACAGGCCCGGCGGGACGGAGGCGCGGCCCCCGCAAAAGCGCCCGATGCGGGCAGCGCCGGCTTAACCATGGAACGCCGCCGCGAAAAATTCCGCCAAGCCTGGCCGTCGATAGGCTTCGACAGCCGGCTCATCGTGTGCCAGTCTCCCACCCGTCGAAACGAGACAGGAGAAGACACTCATGTCACTGCAGACGCACCTCACCCAGCTCGCCCGGAAGCACGAAGCCCTCGAGCGGGAGATCCACGACGCCACCCACCGACCCTCGGCGAACGACCTGCGCATCGCAGAACTCAAGAGAAAGAAACTCCTTCTCAAGGATGAGATGAACCGGCTCCGAAAGGACACCGATTCGGTCCACTGAGCCGTCCAGCGGCGTATCTCCTCGCCGCGTATTCTTCTCTGAGTGTTCGCCGCCGCCGCTGGTCTCCAGGGCGGCGGTTTTCGTATCCGGAAAGGCCCGACGCCGCGCGACGCTGTTGGCTTACGCCGCAGGGCGAAACCCGGATAAGGTCCGGTCCAAGCCGGCGGAGCGACCGGTCGAACGACCGGAGGACCCGATGGACGCCCCTGCCACCCCGCGGCCCGGCCGCACGGTCGATACGCCCTACGCCACCCTGCATGCGGCCTCGCTGGCCGACCCAGAGGGTTTTTGGCTCGACGCCGCCCGGGCCCTCGACTGGACGCGCCCGCCCGTCCGTGCCTTCGACGCGGCGGCCGGCGCCTACGGCCGCTGGTTTCCCGATGCGACCCTGAACGCGTGCCACAACATGGTCGACCGCCACGTCGCGGCCGGCCGGGGCGAACAGGCGGCGATCCGCTACGACTCGCCCGTCACCGGCACCCGGCGCACGATCACGTATGCGGCCCTCCTCGACGAAGCGGCGACCCTGGCCGGGTTGCTCGCCGATCTCGGAGTCGGCCGGGGCGACCGGGTGGTGATCTACATGCCGATGGTGCCCGAGGCCCTGTTCGGCATGCTCGCCTGTGCCCGCCTCGGGGCGGTCCACTCCGTGGTGTTCGGGGGATTCGCCGCCAACGAGCTCGCGATCCGCATCGATGACGCGGCGCCGAAGGTGGTGCTCGCCGCCTCGTGTGGCATCGAGCCGAACCGCGTCGTCGCCTACAAGCCGCTGCTGGACGCTGCCCTGGCGGCGTCCGCGCACAGGCCCGAGGCCTGCCTGATCCTCCAGCGCCCGCAGGCCGAAGCCACCCTGGTGGCGGGGCGCGACCGCGACTGGGCCGAGGCCGTGGCGCGGGCGAAGGCGGCGGGCCGCCGGGCCGGGTGCACGCCCGTGGCCGCCACCGACCCGCTCTACATCCTCTACACCTCCGGCACGACGGGCAAGCCGAAGGGCGTGGTGCGGGACACCGGCGGGTATTGCGTGGCCCTGGCCTGGACCATGCCTAACCTCTACGGCGTCGCCCCCGGCGAGACCTATTTCTGCGCCTCCGACATCGGCTGGGTGGTGGGCCATTCCTACATCGTCTACGGCCCCCTGCTCCACGGCTGCACCACGATCCTGTACGAGGGCAAGCCCGTCGGTACGCCCGATGCCGGTGCCCTGTGGCGGGTGGTCTCCGAGTACGGCGCCGTCTGCCTGTTCACCGCGCCGACGGCCCTGCGCGCCATCAAGAAGGACGATCCCCGCGCCGAACGGGTGGGGGATCACGACCTGTCCGGCTTCCGCAGCCTGTTCCTCGCCGGCGAGCGGGCCGACCCCGATTCCGTCGCCTGGGCCGAGCGGGCCCTTGCCCGCCCGGTCATCGACCATTGGTGGCAGACGGAGACGGGCTGGGCCATCGCGGGCAATCCCCTGGGGCTCGGCCTCCTGCCGGTGAAGCACGGCAGCGCCTGCGTGCCGATGCCGGGCTACGACCTCGCCGTGCTCGACGAGGCCGGTAAGCCCGTGCCCGCCGACACCATGGGGACCATCGCCCTGCGCCTGCCCCTGCCGCCCGGATGCCTGCCGACCCTGTGGGGCTCGGACGGGCGCTTCCGCGCCAGCTACCTCACGACGTATCCGGGCTGGTACGACACCTCGGATGCGGGCGTGGTCGACGCGGACGGCTACGTCACCGTTCTCGGGCGCACGGACGACATCATCAACGTCGCCGGCCACCGCCTGTCCACGGGCGGGATGGAGGCGGTCCTGGCCGGCCACCCGGATGTGGCCGAATGCGCCGTCATCGGCATCCACGACGCCCTGAAGGGCGAGCAGCCCTGCGGCTTCGTGGTGCTCAAATCTGGCGTTTTTCGCGATACCGGCGCCATCGAGGCCGAACTCGTCGCCCTGGTGCGCGAGCGCATCGGCCCCGTCGCCGCCTTCAAGCTGGCGCTCACCGTGGCGCGCCTGCCCAAAACCCGGTCCGGCAAGATCCTGCGCGGGACCATGCGGCGCATCGCCGACGGGCAGCCCTGGACGGTGCCGCCGACCATCGACGACGCGGGCGCCCTCGACGAGATCGGCGCCAGCCTGAAGGCGCGGGGCCTGACGCCCTAGCCGGGGCGCGCCGGTTCGGCCAAAAGGGCGGGGATCGCCCGGGAGAGCCACGCATGACCGTCCGCCTGTTCGAGCCCCTGCGCCTCGACGACCTCGAACTCGAGAACCGCATCATCGTGGCGCCCATGTGCCAGTACTCGGCCCATGCGGGCCAGGCCGGCGACTGGCACCTCATGCACCTCGCCCAGATGGCGCAGTCGGGGGCCGGCTTGCTCACCCTGGAGGCGACGGCGGTCTCGCCCGAAGCGCGGATCTCGCCCACCGACCTCGGGCTGTATTCCGACGCGACGGAGCTGGCCCTCGGCCGCGTCCTCGACGCGGTGCGGGCCTACGCCCCCATCCCCATCGCGATTCAGATCAACCATGCCGGGCGCAAGGCCTCGAGCCGCGCCCCCTGGGACGGCGGCGCGCAGATCGACCCCGAGGCCCCCGACGGCTGGCGCACGGAGGCGCCCTCGGCGGTGGCCCACGGCGCCGACGAGGTCCCGCCCCACGCCCTTGATTCGGAGGGGCTGAAGCGCATCCGCGACGGTTTCGTGGCCACGGCCCGCCGGGCGCTCGCCCTCGGCATCGACGGATTCGAGCTGCACGGGGCGCACGGCTACCTCCTGCACCAGTTCCTGTCGCCCCTCTCCAACCGGCGCACGGACCAGTACGGCGGCGATCTCGCCAACCGCATGCGGTTTCCGCTCGAATGCTTCGAGGCCGTGCGCGACGCCGTGCCGGCGGGAAAACCCGTGTGGATGCGCGTCTCGGCCACCGACTGGGTCGAGGGCGGCTGGACCCTCGCGGAAACCGTGGAACTCGCCCACGCCCTCAAGCGCCGGGGCGCCGCCGCCATCCACGTCTCCACGGGCGGCCTCTCGACGGCGCAGCAGATCCCGCTCTCGGCCGGCTATCAGGTGCCGTTCGCCGAACGCATCAAGGCCGAGACCGGGCTGACCACCATCGCGGTCGGCCTGATCACGCAAGCGGCCCACGCCGAATCGATCCTGGCCGAGGGCAAGGCCGACGCCATCTCGCTGGCCCGCGCGTTGCTCTACGACCCGCGCTGGCCCTGGCACGCGGCCGCCGAACTCGGCGGCAAGGTGCGGGCGCCCAAGCAGTATTGGCGCTCCCAGCCGCGCCAATACAAAGATCTGTTTCTCGAGACCCGCCACGGACAGCGCTGAGCATGGACGACGACATCACCACCTTCTCGGTCCAGCGCGTCCGCTACGACGAGGAGAACGGCATCTGCCTCGTCTCCGGCGCCGATGACGAGGAGGAGCCGGCCGGCTACTTCATCATCCAGATCGAGAAGGGGGACCCCGACGGCCCCCTCATCGAGATTTTCGGGGAGGACCTGACCCAGGCCGACGGCGTGGTCGCCCTGGAGATCGGCCTGCGGTCGCTTCAGTTCACCTTCGACCCGAAAAGCCTCATCGGCGCGGAGATGCCGATGGTGCGGATCGAATCGCAGACGGAGATTCCGGAGCGGGCCCGCACGCGGCTGGCCGTGGCCTTCGGGAAGCGCGCCAAACGGGCGTGACGCGCGCTTATCGGGCGGGCGCATCCCCGTTCGCACGGCGATGCGCCCGAAGCCGTCACGCCGCGCGGACGCTGGCGAGGAAACGGGCCACCTCGGCGTCGAGATGCTCGGACTGGCGCGAGAGTTCGGAGGCCGCGCCGAGAACCTGGGCCGCCGCGGCGCCGGTCTCCTCGGCGGCCTGGGCGACGCCCGCCACGTTGCTCGTCACCTCGCCCGTGCCCGTCGCCGCCTGGGCGACGTTGCGAACGATTTCCTGCGTCGCCGCCCCCTGCTCCTCGACGGCCGCCGCGATGGCCGTGGCCGTGCCGCTGATGTCCTGAATCCGGTTGGTGATCCCGTCGATCGCCGCGACCGCCTGACCCGTCGCCGCCTGGATGCGGCCGATCTGGCCGCCGATCTCGTCCGTCGCCCTCGCCGTCTGGTTCGCCAGTTCCTTGACCTCGGCCGCCACCACGGCGAAGCCGCGGCCCGCCTCGCCGGCGCGGGCGGCCTCGATGGTGGCGTTGAGGGCGAGGAGGTTGGTCTGGCTGGCGATCGTCGAGATCAGACCGACCACGTCGCCGATCCGGCTCGCCGCCTGGGCCAGTTCCTGGACGAGGGCCGCCGTGGCGCCCGCCTCGGTCACCGCGGCCTGCGCCATCTGCGCCGAGCCGCTGACCTGCCGGCCGATCTCCTGCACGGACACGCCCAGCTCTTCCGCGGCGGCCGCGACGGTATTGACGTTCACCGCGGCTTCCTCGGCGGCGGCCGCGACGGTGGTGGATTGCGAGGCGGTCTCCGCCGCCGTCGACGTCATGGTCTGCGCCGTGGCCTGCAGCTCCGTCGCCGAGGACGAGACCATGCCGATGATGCCGCCGACGGCCTGCTCGAACCGATCCGCCATCTGGCGCATGCCGTCCTTGCGCTGCTCTTCGGCGGCGAGGCGGGCCTGCGCCGTCTCGCTCTCGAGTTCGCGCGCGCGGATCATGTTGTCCTTGAACACCTGGACCGCCTGCGCCATGGCGCCGATCTCGTCCTCCCGCGTCCGGTGGGGAACGACGGTGGCGGTGTCGCCCGTCGCCAGGCCGCTCATCGCCCCGGTCATCGCCGTGATCGGACGGGAAATCCGCACGAGGCCGATCAGCATCGCCCCGAGGGCGACCAGGGCCGTCAGGACGATGGACACGATCGCGAGGAACGAGGCGGTGTCGACGGTGGCGACGCTCGCATCCGCGTCCCGCTGCGCGCCCTTGCGGTTCAGGTCGACGTTGCGGGCGAGCATCTCGCCGGCGTCCGAATAGGTCTTGAGCAGATCGGGGCCGACGAGCTCCGCCAGGGCTTCGGCCTGGCGGCCGGACTCCATCAGGCCGACGAGGTGCTTGCTCGACTGATCGTAGTGGCTCCAGAGTTCGGCGAAGCGTCCGTACAGGGCCCGCTCCTCGGCCGAAGAGATCAGGGGTTCGTAGCGTTTGCGCGCCTCCGCCATGGTGACGGTCGCGGCCTCGTAGAAGCGCCGGTTCTCCATCGACGATTCTGGGCTCGTGGACGCGGTGATGAGGCGGAACTGCCGGAGGCGCACCTGGCTGGCCGCGGCGTTGATCTCGTTGACCGTCGCGACGGAGGGCAGCCAGTTCGCCGCCACCTCGTTCACGCCGTGCCGGATCGTGGCGAGCTTCGAGATCGAGAGGATGCCCTGGCCCGCGACGATGAGGGCGACGCCCCCGAAGAGAGCGGCGAGGGTGGCTTTGAGGGTGATGCGCATGGGACGATTCGGCGCGTGAGGTGCCGGACGACGTGCCGCGCGCCGGTCGTCCAGGTCAGTGACGGGCGGATTGTCGCCGGCGGTGATGATTTTGGCGTTAACACCCAAGACCTTGGAGTATCCGGGGACTCGCTGCGTCGTCTTGCCGTACGATCGTCGGTACGGCGATGCACCGATCGGTGCGCAGTACGGGTGCATCCTCGACAAATAATCGTTGCGGTCGTGTTTTCGATCTTGGACCGCGAGCCCGGCGTCTCGCGGACGGAGCCGGGAAAGGCCGGCCTTCGACCGAAACGTCATCGGCCCATCCACGGATGTCGCCATCCCGTATCGATCGGCCCGTATCGATGGGAATGTGGCGCACCCATCGGAGTGCCGAATGCCCCATACGCTCTCCATGGGATCGAGCGATCCTTCGTTCGACGACATGCGATGCGACCCGAACTGGCGTTTCTGCGAGATGGCTGGCAGAAACCTTCGCGATGTCGTCCTGTAACCTTTGTGCATCAGCCACGGACGGACGCGCGGGCTAGCGTGCGCGATGGCTCAGACCGTCCGCACGCCGCGTCATCGCGCACACCGACACGCCCGCGCGGCGGTCCTGGGCCTCGTCGTCGGTGCCGCGGCGCTCGCGGGGGGCGCCCGGGCCGAACCCGGACGCGACCGGGGGAAGGGCGGCGAACCGGACAAGGTCGATTCCGAAAACCTGTTCGGGTTCACGGAGGGGACCGACACCGGCAAGAAGGGCGAGCAGGAGGTGGTGGTCGATGCCATCGGCCGCTTCAGCAAGCGGCGCGGCGGGCCGGGGGTCTCGGGATACGGCGCCGCGGAGCCCATCGTCAGCTATCAGGTCGATCCCACCGACAATTTCAGCATCGAGCCCGGCCTACAATTCGACACGCGGCGGAGCCGCAACGTCGCGGGCGTGCCCGACAAGGCGTTCGCCACCGTCAACGGCGGCTCCCTCGAACTGAAGTACCAGGTCCTCAAGCGCACCGACGACCACCCCTTCGGCCTCGCCGTGCAGGCGGAGCCCCTGTATTCGCGGGTGACGCCCATCGAGGGCCGGGGCGCCGACGTGTTCAGCATGGACACCCGCCTCATGGCCGATGCGCGCCTGATCCCCGACAGGCTGTGGGTCGGCGCGAACCTGATCTACGATCCGTCGGTGGCGCGCCTCAAGGGCTCGGGTGAGGTCGATCGATCCTCCACCCTCGCCCTATCGGGGACGCTGATGGCCCGGATGACCGAGACGCTGTTCCTCGGGCCGGAGATCCGGGCCATGCGGGCCTATGACGGCGCGTTCCTCAACCGCTTCCTCGGGCACGCCGTGTTCCTCGGACCGGTGCTGCACTGCCAGGTCTCGGAGAAGGGCTTCCTCACGGTGGCCTACGCGGCCCAGATCCTCGGCCACGACCGCGATCCGGCCTTCACCGACCGGGCGTTCAACCTGACCCAGTTCGCCCGCCACAACCTGCGGGTCCGCTTCGGCGTCGAGTTCTGAGCAGGATCATCGTCCCGAGCCTGGGCATCGCCCCTCAAGCGAGGCTCGACGGCGCCTGCCACGCCACGCCGGCATGCTCGCGGATGTCGCCGTCCCGGGCGCCGGTATCCGCGTCGGTGGTCCAGTCGCTCGGCTCGGCGACGTCGACGACCTCGTCGTCCGGATAGGCGGCGGCGAGGAACAGGCGGGCCTCGCCCTCGGCGGCGGCGCGGACGGTCACGAGGGGCCGGGGGCCCTCGGCGGCGCGGATGTTGGCGATGAAGAGCTTCGTCATGTCGGTGTCCTCGGGCGTCGGTGACGGGGCGCCGGCGGGACAACGCGCCGGGGCGCCGGGCGTCCCATGCCGGGCGTCCTATGGCGAAATCCTACGCGGAACCGGCCGTCGTCCCGGGGCGAACCGCGAGGCGCAAGAAGCTCACGGCGCTGGCGACGGCGGCGAAGACCCCGCCGAGCCCGAGGGCGAGGGCCGGCCCATGGGCCTCCGTGACGAGGAAGCAGGCGGCCACGAGGGCCGCGCCCATGGTCTGGCCGAGGAGGCGGGAGGTGGCGACGATGCCGCTCGCGCCGCCCGACCGCGCGGCCGGGGCGCTCGTCATGAGGGCGCGCAGGTTCGGGGCCTGGAAGAAGCCGAAGCCGGCGCCGCAGATCGCCATGCGCCAGCCGATATCGACGACGCTCGGGCTCGCCGGCAGGGCCGCCAGCAGGCCCATGCCGACGGCGAGGCCGGCGAGGCCGATGCCGCCGAGCAGGCCCGGCGGATAGCGGTCCGACAGGCGTCCGGCGAGCGGCGCCATCACGGCGACCACGACGGGCCACGGCGTCATCAGGAAGCCGGTCTCGACCTGGCTGCGCCCGAGGGTGTGCTGGAACAGGAAGGGCAGCGAGACGAAGGCGAGGCCCTGGGCCGCGAACGAGCAGACCGAGGTCAGGGCCGAGAGGGCGAAAAGCGGTCGCCGCAGCAGGTCGGCGGCGAGCATCGGCGCCGGGTGGCCGGCCTGCCGGCGCAGGAGCAGGGCGAAGCAGGCGAGCGACCCGGCGATCTCCGCCAGGACGTGCCAGAGGGGAGCCTCGTGGGCGGCCTCGCCGAGCCCAAGGACGAGGAGGGCGAAGGCGGCGGAGTTGAGGAACGCTCCTGGCACGTCGAACCGGTGACCGGAGCGTCCGGTGTCCGGCAGCGCGGTCCAGGCCAGGGCCAGGGCGACGAGGCCGATGGGCACGTTGACGGCGAAGAGCCACGGCCACGGCGCGGCGACGAGGATCAGGGAGGCCACGGTCGGGCCGACCGCGAAGCCGACGCCGACCACGAAGGCGTTGAGCCCGACGCCGCGCCCGAGGCGGTCGGCCGGATAGATGAAGCGGATGAGCGCGATGTTCACCGCCATCAGGGCGCTCGCGCCGACGCCCTGGAGCACGCGGGCCGCCACAAGAGTGGGCAGGGACCAGGTCAGGGCGCAGACGAGGGAGGCCGCCGTGAACAGGATGAAGCCGGCGATGTAGATCCGCTGCTGCCCGACGATCTCCCCGAGGGCCGCGATCGGCAGCAGGGTCGCCACCACGGCGAGCTGATAGGCGTTGACGATCCACACCGAGGCGCCCGGATCGACGCCGAGATCGGCCGCGATGGTCGGCAGGGCGGTGTTGGCGATGGCGGTGTCGAGGGTGGCGAGCGCCACGCCCGTGAGCACCGCCACCATGGCCCGGCCGCGCCGGCCCGGCGGCAATCCCTGGCCCGACGGACCCGGCGCCGGACTCGCGGGCGACATGCTCGAAGAAGACATTGGCGGGATGAACTCGCAGGCGCTTCAGGGGGAGCCGGACGTCCCTCGCAGGACGCCCGCCGCGCGGGTCGTGCCCGGAGCGGGGACCGGCCGTTTCGTGAGGCCCCCTGAATGCGTCCGCCGCACGGCCCTTGGCAAGCGCGGCGCCCGACCGTGTCGCCAACGGTTCGGGCGGCCCCGGTGAAGGCCGCGCCCCGCCTCCTGCGGTTCGTCCCTCGACCGGCGAACGAAGGCGGGCCGGGGCGCGTTTCCCGTCCATTCTCAATCGAAACCCGGAGCCTTCATGCGCGCAACGACCTTCGCCCTCACCACCGCCCTGATCCTGTCGCCGCATGCGGCGGCCTTCGCGCAGGGTCCGGCGGATGGCGGCGCCGTGAACAATCCCGGCAGCGTCCAGAGCAACGACGCGAAGGCCGACACGCGGACAACGGGCTCGGCCGCCAACACGGACGCGAATCCCGGCGGCCGCCCGTCCGATCACAACGGCACGGCGCGGACGCTCGGCAAGAACGGCAGCACGAACGGCAGCGCGACCAGCGGTGCCGGCGGCACGTCCGGATCGACGTCGGCGCCTCGCCCGTAGGCGGCCGGGTCTGGCGGGCGGAGCGGACGCGCCCGCCGCGTCCGGGCCTCGCCACCGGGGCGCCCTCGACGGATGCCGCGCCGTTCGGCAGGATCAGGCGATCGGGGCGAGCGAAGGGGCGCGGCGGCCCCGCGACGTCACTGTCGGTGAGGGTCTGGATCGATGACGGGCGACGGAACGGACATTCATCAGCCGGTGCGGGCCGGCATCGCCGCGTTCGTCGGGACCATGATCGAATGGTACGACTTCTTCATCTACGGAACGGCGGCCGCCCTCGTCTTCGGACGCCTGTTCTTCCCGCAGGTCGACAGCTTCTACGGGACGCTCGCCGCGTTCGGGACCTTCGCGGTGGGGTTCCTGGCGCGGCCCCTCGGCGGGGCGATCTTCGGACATCTCGGCGACCGCGTCGGCCGCAAGAAATCCCTGATCATCACCCTCGTGATGATGGGCGTGTCGACGGTCCTCATCGGCCTCCTGCCGACCCACGCCATGGTGGGCATCTGGGCGCCGATCCTGCTGGTGACCCTCCGGTTCGTCCAGGGCATCGCCGTCGGCGGCGAGTGGGGCGGCGCCGTCCTGCTCGCCAGCGAGCACGCCCGCACCGAGGACCGCCGGACGTTCATGGCGTCCTTCGCCCAGCTCGGAAGTCCGGCCGGGCTGATCCTGTCCATGGTCATGTTCAAGTTCGTGACCCTCCTGCCCGAGGCCGACCTGCTGAGCTGGGGCTGGCGCGTGCCGTTCCTGTTCAGTGCCGTCATGCTGGTGGTGGGGTTCGCCATTCGCATGGGCGTGAAGGAATCGCCGGACTTCATCGCCGCGCGGCGGCGGCGCCTCGCCAGCCTCAAGCAGGACCAGGCCCCGCTCCGGGAGATCTTCGCCAACTCCAAGGGGCTGCTGATCGCCGCGATCTGCAGCAACGTCCTCGGCATCGCCGGGTTCTACTTCACCAACACGTTCATGATCTCCTACACGACGAGCTACCTCGGGCTCGCGCGGGGCACGATCATCGACTGCCTGCTCATCGTCTCGATCATGCAGTTCGTCATCACGCCGCTCTCGGCCTACATCGCCGAACGGACCTCGGTGATCCGGTTCCTGGTCTGCACCGCCGCGTATTCCATCGTCGCGCCCTACGCCATGTTCACCCTGGTCGAGCAGCGCGACCTCGTCAGCGTCACCCTCGGGATCGGCATCGCCGTGGCGGGCCTCGGGGCGTATTACGCGGTCATCGCCGGCTACGTGAGCGCGTCGTTCCCGACGCGGTACCGCTACACGGGGATCTCCATGGCCTATCAGCTCAGCGGCGCGATCTTCGGCGGGCTGACCCCCCTGCTCGGCACCATGCTGGCCCAGAAGGCCGACGGGAACTGGATGCCCCTGGCGATCCTGTTCAGCGTCATCGCGACCATCTCCCTCGTCTCCGTCCTGGCGCTGCACGCCCTGCGCGGCCGGACGGACGCGCGCCTCGAACCCGCCTGAGAGCCGTCCGATGAAGACCTTCTTCCATCGGGACCAGTCCCTGCACGAGCCCCGCACCTACTTCTCACGGGGCGCCATGCGGGCGCCGCAGGAGCTCCCGGCCCGCGCCGCCGCCCTCCTCGCCGCCGCGAGGGGTCTCGGCTTCGACGTCGTCGAGCCGGAGGATCGCGGTCTCGCCCCCATCGCCGCCGTCCATGCCCCCGACTACCTCGCCTTCCTCCGGTCGGCCCATGCGGACTGGATCGCCGAAGATGAGGATTGGGGCGACGAGGTGATGTCGAACATCTTCGTCCAGACCGCGAACCCCGTCGGCATCCTGGCGAAGGCCGCCTGCCACATCGCCGACGGCAGTGCGCCCATCGGGGCGCACACCTACCGGGCCGCCTACGCCTCGGCCCAGTGCGCCGTCGCGGGGGCGGACGCCATCCTGGGGGGTGCGCGGGAGGCCTACGCCCTGTGCCGGCCGCCGGGGCACCACGCCCGGCGCGCCGCCGCCGGCGGCTTCTGCTTCCTCAACAACGCCGCCGTCGCAGCCGAGCGCATGGCCGGGCGCTTCGCGCGCGTCGCGATCCTCGACACCGACATGCATCACGGCCAGGGCATCCAGGAAATCTTCTACGACCGAAGCGACGTCTCCTACGTCTCGATCCACGGCGATCCGACGAACTTCTATCCCGTCGTCGCCGGATACGCCGACGAGACCGGCCGCGGCGACGGTCTCGGCTTCAACCTGAATCTACCCATGCCGCACGGATCGACGGAGGACGTGTTCTTCGCGCAGCTCGACATCGCCCGCGCGGCCCTCGACCGCTACGCCCCGGACGTCCTGGTCTTGTCGCTCGGGTTCGACATCTACGCCCACGATCCGCAGGCGAAGGTGGCGGTCAGCGCCGCGGGGTTCGAGCGCCTGGGACGGGCCATCGGGTCGATCGGCCTGCCGACCCTGATCGTCCAGGAGGGCGGCTACGCCATCGGCAGCCTGTCGGAACTCGCGGGGCGGTTCTTCTCCGGGTTCGCCGCCGGCCGGTGAACCCCGCAGCGGGCGAGACGCGGCTTCACCGATCCGGACCGACGCCGAGGATCGACGCGTCGTCGGGGCCGATGGCGACGCGTCGGAAGCGGACGCCGAAGGTGGCGTCGAGGAGGGGTGCGGTGGCGACCTCATGGGCAGGGCCGTCGAGGACGAGGCGGCCCCGGTCGAGGAGCACGAGCCGGTCGCAGTCGCGCACGGCCCGCTCGAGGTCGTGCAGGACGACCACCACCGTGCGGGTGCGGGCATAGGCGGCGAGGCGGCGCAGCAGGTCGATGCGGTGACCGATGTCGAGGCTGGCCCCGGGCTCGTCGGCGAGCAGCACCGACGGCTCGGCGACGAGCACGGCGGCCAGGAGCGCGCGGGCGCGCTCGCCCCCGGACAGCCGCGACCACGGCCGGTCCGCGAGGGCCGCGAGGCCGTGGGCCTCCAGGGCGGCGGGGACCCGCGGGGGCGCGCCCGGCGCCCGGCTCGCGCCGAGTTCCACCACCGCCCGCACGGTGTAGTCCCAGGCCGGCTGGAAGCTCTGGGGCAGATATCCGATCCGGCGCCCGCGCTCGGCCGCCGGCAGGGCCGCGAGGGCAAGCCCGTCGAGGGTCACCGCACCTGAATCCGGCACGGCGAGGCCGGCGAGGCAGCGCAGGAGGGTCGACTTGCCGGCGCCGTTGGGGCCGATCAGCCCGACGAGGCGGCCGGGCTCGGCCCGGAACGACACGCCGTCGAGGATGCGCGCCGCACCCACGACGAGGTCATCGGCCGCGAGGACGCTCATGCGCCCATCCGCCGGCGCAGGAGGACGAGGAAGAACGGCCCGCCCGCCGCCGCCGTGATGAGCCCGAGGGGGATCTCCGCCGGGGGCAGGACGGAGCGGGCGAGCCCGTCGCAGACGAGGACGAGGCCGGCGCCGATGCAGGCCGCCACCGGCAGCAAGGCCCGGTGCCGGGGGCCGACCCACCAGCGGGCGATGTGGGGGGCGATGAGCCCGACGAAGCCAACGAGACCGCCATAGGCCACGGCCACGGCGACCACGAAGGCCCCGACGAGGACGGCGCGGCGCAGGAAGCGGCCGGTCTCCAAGCCGAAGGCCGCGGCCTGATCGGCGCCGAGGCCGAGGAGGTCGAGGCCGCGGGCGAGGGACAGGCTCGCGGCCAGGGCCATCGCCACGAGGATCGCCAGGAGGCCGAGGCCGGCCCAGGTCGGGGTCTGGATGCCGCCGAGCGTCCAGCTCAGGACCACCTGCAGGCTCACGCTCTCGTCGGACAGGGCCAGCATCATGAACGAGCGCACGGCCCCGAGCATCGCCGCGACGGCGACGCCGGCGAGGAGCAGCCCGGCGGTGTCGCGGGCGCCGTGCGCCACGGCCAGCACCAGCCCGGTCGCGGCCCAGGCCCCGGCGAAGGACAGGCCGCCGAGCGCCAGGCTGGAGGGGATGCCGAGGGGTACGAGAAGGGCGATGGTGGCGCCGATGGCCGCCCCTCCGGCGGAGCCCAGCAGGTAGGGCTCGGCCAGGGGATTGCGGAACACCCCCTGGAAGATCGCCCCGCCGAGGCCGAGGAGGGCGCCGACGAGGCCGGCGGCCAGGATTCGGGGCAGGCGCCACGCGACCAGCAGGCGGGCGCCGAGGTCGGGATCGCCCGCGAGCGCGCGGGCGAGGTCGAGGGGCCCGGCCCAGCGGTGCCCGGCGCAGGCTGCGAAGACGAGGCAGGCCAGAAGCGCCAGGGCGAGGAGGACGGGCCGTCCGATCCCCGCCGTCACGGGGCCTCGGCCGGATGGAGCAGGCCGGCGAGGCGCTCGATCCCCGCGATGGTGCGGGGGCCGGGGATCAGGAACTCGGCCCGGGGCACGGCGTGGGCATGGCCCGTGGTGACGGCGCGCATTGCGAAAAATCCCGGCCGCTGTGCCAGTTCCGCCATCTCGTCCGCCGAACCGGCGAGCAGCAGCACGTCGGGATCGGCGGCGAACACGGCTTCCGGCGAGACCTGGGGCACGCTCCCTCCGGACAGCGCGAAGCAGCCGCCGGCGCGGAGGATGGCGTCGCCCGTGTAGGTGTCGCGGCGGGCGCTCAGGAGCAGCCCGTTGCCGAGGCGCCCCGTCAGCATCACCACCCGCCGGCAGGGACGGGCCGCGACCCGCTCCCGCACGGCCGCGAGGCGGGCGTCGAGACCGGCCGCCAGGGACTCGCCCCGCTCGGGCACGCCGGTGGCGCGTGCCAGCAGGCGCAGGTTCTCCACCACCTCCGCTACCGTGCGGCTCGTCAGCACCAGGGCCGGCACGCCGATCCGCTCCAGGGCATCGAGGATCTGGTGCACCGCCTGCCGGGCCGGCGTCAGCACGACGAGGTCGGGATCTTGCGCGGCGATGGCCTCGACGGAGAAGCCGAGGCGGCCGCCGACCACCGGCTTGGCGGCGGCCTCCGGCGGGTAGCGGGTGAAGGCGTCGATGCCGACGATGCGGTCGGCGAGGCCGAGGGCCGCGACGAGTTCGGTGTTGGACGAGAAGATCGTTACGATGCGCCGGGGCGGCGCGGCCAGGACCACTGCTCGCCCGAGGGCATCGACCACCCGCACCGGCTCAGCCCAAGCGGGGCCGGCCGCGACCAGAACCGACAAAAAACCGGTCGCGGCCGCGCGCATCAGAACCGCGCCTGCACGCCGACCTGAAGGTCGCGTCCCGGCGACGAGGTGCCGGCGCTGCCGTTGTAGAACCGCAGGTCCGCCAGGGTCGGCGTCTGGCCGGCGATGGCGATGAACAGCGGGTGGTAGTTGGTGTCGAACACGTTGCGGACCTGAGCGAACAGCTTCACGCCGGGCAGGAGATCGACCTCGCCGCGCAGGTTGACGAGGACGAACGGGTCCTTGCGCCAGATGAACTCGCGGTAGGGCTCGGCGGCGGGGACGCGCAGGTTCTCTTCGGTGTTGTACCAGACCGGCCCGTTGAGCACCCCCTGGACCTGGACGGTCCAGGGATAGGGCACGCCGGCCTGTCCGATGCGGGTGCCGAGGGCCAGCTGGTACTGGTAGACGCGCTCGACCCGGTGGGTGTTGGCCGAGGCAACGGTGAGAGAGCCCTCGTCCTTCATGTCGAAGTTGTAGTTGCCGTTGGCAGTGGTCCGCCAGCGCCAGACCTCGGACTCCCAGCCGACGACCTTCAGCATGTCGGTCTCGAACTGCGCCTCCAGGCCCCGGATGACCACGTCGCCGCCGTTGTTGACGTAGTCCGAGGTGTTGGCGTTGGCCGAGCGCGCCCGGGTGATGATCCGGTCGGTGATGGTGTTCTGGAACAGGGCGAGGTCGAGGCGGGCGACGCCGTTGGTGAACGTCGTGCCGATCTCGATCTGCTCGCTGGTCTCGGGCCGGATGTTCGGGTTGCCGAAGATGCGCCCGCCGCCGAGCGTGTTGAAGTCGGCGGCGATCTCCGTGGCCGTCGGCGCGCGGAAGCCCGACGAGGCGCCGATGCGGAACGCGGCCCAGTCGGTGGCCCGGTAGGTGGCGCCGACGGAGTAAGTGGTGGCCTCGTAGGGGCGCGCGCCCGTCACCTGGGCGGCGAGGTACGGCGTCGGGTCGAAGCTCGTGGTGCCGTAGGTCTGGCGCACGCCGGCCCGCAGGGTCACCCGGTCGTCGAACAGGCGCTGGGTGTCCTCGAGGTAGAGGGCGTGGAACTGGTCGGTCTGGTTGTTGTCCTGGGGCGAGACCTGGGCCAGGGGATTGCCCGGCACGCCGACCCGGAACCGGTCCGAGCGCAGGCGGCTGGTCTCCCAGTCCCAGCCGAGGAGCAGGTCGTTGCCCGGCAGCAGGCGGGCGCGAGGCTGGAACCGGGTGCCCTGGATGTCGAGGAATCGGGTGTTGTAATCGGCCGCGGTGCCCGGCGCCGGCAGGTTGGTGCCGCCGCGCTGGACCGGCGAGGCCCATTTGAAGCGGTCCTCGTCGGTGACGCTGTAGGCCTGCGCGAACAGGCTGAAGCGGTCGTCCTCCGTCCGCCCGGTGTAGCTCGCGTCGAACGAGCCGTTGATGCGGTCGTCTTTACTGTAGAGGTTGCCGCCGGAGCCGCGAAAGCCGACGCCGTAGATGCCGTCCGTACGCAGGCTGAAGTCCAGGCGCTGGTTCGGGTCGATCTGGAGGCCGAGCGCCCCGGTGATGCCCATGCGGTTCCACTGGGTGTTGGCCATGCGGCCGCCCCCCGTCCCGGCGAAGTAGTCGTCCCGCTGCGCCCCCGACACGCCGAGATAGTAGTCGATGGGGCCCGCCGTGCCGCCGGTCTGGGCGCGGCCCTGTCCGAGTCCCCAGACGCCGCCGATGCCCTCCACCAGGGTGCCGGGCGCCGTGCGGCCGGTCTTCAGGATGACGTTGATGACGCCGCCGATGTTCTGACTGCCGTAGATCACCGAAGAGGGCCCGCGCACGATCTCGATGCGCTCCACGTCGGCGATGGACAGCTTCGACAGGTTGGCGGTGCCGGCGCGCCGGCCGTTCATGAGGACGAGGACCTGGCTCTTGAAGTCCTTGCCCTGTCCGTCCGTGGCGCCGCCGCGGATGTTGATGGAGGTCTGGCCCGGCGTCCATTCCGAGAAGAAGCCCACGGCGTTCTCGGCGAGGAGGTCGGTGATGGATTTGGCCGTCGAGGTCTCGATCATCGCCCGGTCGATGACCTGGACGGTGCCGGCGATCTCGGAGCGCGGCTCGGGCCGGCCGGTGGCGGTGACCACGAGCTGGTCCAGGGTGACCGCCTGCTCGCCCTGCGCTTGGGCGAAGGACATGAGGGCGGTCCCGCCGAGGCCGGCGAGGACGAGGCGGGAGACGACGCGCACCATCACGAATGGGTCCTCCACACGAGGACGGCGGAGGTCCGGGCGACGGAGAGGCGATGGCCGTCGGCGACGGGCACGGCCCGGGCGGCGAGGTGGTCCCGCAACTCGGGTCTACGCGGATCGTCCGGCGGCCAGCCGAGGCGGTCGGCCAGCGAGCGCGCCGTCCGCGCCACGTCGGCGACGACGGCCGTGAAGGTCCAGGCGGCCTCGGCGACGATGGCCGGCCGCTCGGCCGCCGACAGGCCGCGCAGGACGATGTCGACGCCGGGCGTCTCGTCCTCGCCGTGCCAGGCCTGCGGCAGACAGCCGGCGAGGCAGATGCCGCGGGGACCGTGCTGGGCCGGAACAACCCAGACCACGCTGCGGCGCGCCCATGTGCGGCAGCGCGCCAGGAAGGCCGCCGGTTCGGTGAGGGGTGCCGGCATGTTGGCGGCGAGCACCGTGTCGGCGCAGGCGGCGGGCAGGCCCGCCTCCTTCCAGCCGCCGCGGACGAGGCGGGGGGCGGGATCGAGGGCCTGCAGACGGCTTTGCATCACGGGGGCGGGCTCGACGACGCTCCAGGCCCGGCCCGGCACCCGCAGGTGTGCGCCGAGCTGGCCGCCGCCGGCCCCGATGTCGAGGAGGTCGCCGAGGTTCGGCACGGCGGCGCGGATCAGGGGGGCGACGCGGGCGACGTAGTCGGAGGTGTCGATGCCGGCGGCGTAGCGTTCGAGGGGGTCGACGCCGTCGGGCTCGGGCGAAGCGCCGCCCGATCCCGGCGGCGGCCCATGGTCGAAGCCTTGGGATTCGAAGCCTTGGGATTCATTGAGCCGGTTCGCCCCGGCGGCAGAGAATGGTGTCATCATCGGTCCTTCCCCGAACCTTGCGGGGCTGCCGATGAGGGGGCGCAGGCGCGCGCGGACGGGATGCCGCGCAAGGCATGCAACCCGTCAGGACACCCCGCCCACGAGATACGTTTCAGTCGAGGCAGGTCTCCTGGCTCGCGGGTCGGTGCCATCCGTCTGGTCTTCCCGGTGATGTCTCACCAGTGACGCTGATCGACGGGCGGCTCGCCGCTTACAGTTGCGGGGACAGCTTCGGCCTTGGTGCTCGCGCACCGCACCGAATTCCCTCTTCGCTCACCGTCTTGTGACGGCGAGAACCTTGACTGGCATTCAAGTGCTGGCGCGACCCCGTCGATGTCAACGGGTATGACGGGATCGGGCGCGGATAACCGCGATCGAGGGGCGACCGTGGCCGTTGAGCGACGATGGCTGGGGGGCGGTGAACCCGATGGGCCGGCGCCGCCTTGCGGCTCGGACGCGGCGCTTGTATGCGGCTGGATTGGGGAGCCGCGGGCTTCCCGCCCCCTGACTCCGAGAGGGATGGGACGACGATGGCGGGAGCCAATCCGGTCGCGATCATCATGGGCAGCCAGTCCGACTGGGCGACCATGCGCCATGCCGCCGAGACCCTCGACGCCCTCGGCGTCGCCCACACCGACCGCATCGTCTCGGCCCACCGCACGCCCGACCGCCTCGTCGCCTTCGCCAAGGGCGCCAAGGCCGAGGGCTTCCAGGTGGTCATCGCCGGCGCCGGCGGGGCCGCGCACCTGCCCGGCATGACCGCCGCCATGACCCCCCTCCCCGTCCTCGGCGTGCCCGTGGAATCGAAGGCCCTGTCCGGCCAGGACAGCCTGCTGTCCATCGTGCAGATGCCGGCCGGCATCCCCGTCGGTACCCTCGCCATCGGCCGGGCCGGCGCCGTCAACGCGGCGCTCCTGGCCGCCGCCATCCTGGCGCTCACCGATCCGGCCCTCGCCGGCCGCCTCGAAGCCTGGCGCGCCGCGCAGACCGCGAGCGTCGCCGACCATCCGCAAAGCGACCTCCCTTGACCGCCACACCAGAAGTCCAGCCCGGCTCCACCCTCGGTATCGTCGGCGGCGGCCAGCTCGGCCGCATGATCGCCCTGGCGGCCGCCAATTACGGCCTGAAGGTCCACGTCTTCGCCCCCGACGACGACAGCCCGGCCTTCGACGTCTGCGCCATGCGGACCGTGGCGGCCTACGACGACGTCGAAGCCCTGACGCGCTTCGCCGCCGGCGTCGATGTCGTGACCTACGAGTTCGAGAACATCCCGGCCGCCGCCGCCGAGGCGCTCGCCGCCAAGGCCCCCCTCCGCCCCAATGCCGGGGCCCTGGCCACGACGCAGGACCGGCTCGCGGAAAAGACCTTCATCAACGACCTCGGCATCGAGACCGCCCCGTTCCGCATCGTCGATACGCCCGACGACCTCGTGCGGGCCCTCGACGCCATCGGCCGGCCCGCGATCCTGAAGACGAGGCGCTTCGGCTACGACGGCAAGGGCCAGCGCATGATCCGGGCGGAGGGCGACGTCGACGCCGCCGCGATCCTGGCCGAGTTCGACGGCGCCCCCTGCATCCTCGAGGGCTTCGTGCCGTTCGAGACGGAGATCTCCGTGGTGGCCGCCCGCGGCCCCGACGGGGCGTTCGCCGCCTACGAGCCCTGCGCCAACGAGCACCGCGACCACATCCTCGCCGTCACCCGCGTGCCCGCCCCCGGCATCGCGCCGCAGACCGAGGCCGCCGCCATCGGCATGGCCCGGCGCATCGCCGAGGCTCTGGACTATGTGGGCGTCCTCGCCGTCGAGATGTTCCTGGTGCCGCAGGGCGACGGCCCGGCCCGGGTGGTGGTCAACGAGATCGCCCCGCGGGTCCACAATTCCGGCCACTGGACCATCGAGGGCGCCATCACCTCGCAATTCGCCCAGCATGTCCGCGCCGTCTGCGGCTGGCCGCTCGGCGACCCCGCCCGCGTCGGCGGCATGGCTGTCGAGATGCACAACCTCATCGGCGACGAGGTGTCGGACTGGGCCGGCCTCCTGGCCCAGTCGAGCGCGCACCTGCACCTCTACGGCAAGGGCGAGGCCCGGCCCGGCCGCAAGATGGGCCACGTCACCCGCCTTCTTCCGAAAACCTGATCGTCTCGCGAGCGTCCTCATGACCGACCTCAGCCTTGCCGCCGCCCAGACCCTCGTCGCCAAGGCCCTGGAGGCCGGACGCGCCCACGGCCTGAAGCCCCTCGTGGTGGTGGTGTTCGACGCCCGCGGCGCCCTCAAGGCCCTGGCGGCCGAGGACGGCACGTCCCTGCGCCGGGCCGAGATCGCCATGGGCAAGGCCAACGGCGCCCTGGCCCTGGGCCTCGGCTCGCGCGCCATCGCCAAGCGCGCCGAGGCCGACCCGACCTTCATCGCCGCCGTGAGCCACCTCGTCGGCCCGGCCGCCCTGGTGCCGGTGCCGGGCGGCGTCCTCATCCGCCACGGCGACACGCTGCTCGGCGCCGTCGGCATCTCCGGCGACACCTCCGACAACGACGAACTCTGCGCCGTCGCCGGCATCGAGGCGGCGGGGTTTGTCGCGCAGACCGGCGCCTGAGACCGGCCGGCGATGCGCTGCGTGCCTCGCCGGACGATCCCCATCGAGCGGCCTGAACGTCGCAGTCCGACCTTTCGGGGCGAGCGCTGGGCGTCTCTCCTTCTAGGGAGGACGATCGCTGATGAGGATGGCGGTCTACCCTCCGCAGACGCGCACCGTCGAAGGAGCGAAATTCCCGGTGCGCATCCCCTCGCCCCGCCTGCGGGGAGAGGGACGAGTCTCCCCCCTGCCGGGGAGCGCGTCGAGGCGGCAGCCGAGGGTGAGGGGGCGACTCCGGATGAGACTCCTCCGACGCAGCCCCCTCACCCTCGCTCCGGCTTCGCCTGCGCTTGCCGCAGGCACGACGGGGTGCCTGCGGCCCTCTCCCCGCAGGCGGGGAGAGGGGGATGCGCGCCTGCGGTCCGCGCGACGGGCCGAGGGCTGATGCGAGCGCAATTCTCCATCTGTGACGGCGTTGCCTGGAAGGATTGGGGTCGTGTCGCGCTCCGCGGCGTCGCTTCGGCAAAGGCGGCATGACACCGGCCCCGCACCGCCGCCACTGCCTCGCGGGGCTCGCCGCCGCCGCCCTCGTCCGCCCGGCGGAGGCCGCGCCCGCCGGGCTCTACCGGCGCGGGAACGACGCCGATCCCGGGACCCTCGATCCGCACAGATCCTCGACGGTGGCCGAGGCGCACATCCTGCGCGACCTCTACGAGGGCCTGCTCACCTACGACAATCACGGCCGCATCGTCCCCGGATGCGCCGAGGCCTGGACCGTCTCCGACGACGGCCTGACCTACGGCTTCACCCTGCGCGCGGCCGCGCGCTGGTCGAACGGCGATCCGGTGCTGGCCGCCGACTTCGTGTTCAGCTTGCGCCGCATCCTCGATCCGGCCCTCGGGGCGAAATACGCTGAAATCCTCGCGCCGATCCGCAACGCCGTGGCGGTCAATGCGGGCCATGCCGCGCCCGACACCATCGGGGTCGCGGCGCCCTCCCCCCGCACCCTTGTGATCACCCTGGAGCGGCCGACCCCGTATTTCCTCGAACTCCTCACCCATTCCACCGCCCTGCCGGTCCACCCGGCCACGGTGCGGCGCTTCGGCGACGCCTTCACCCGGCCCGAAAGCGGCGTCTCCAACGGCGCCTACCTGCTGCATGAGAGCGTGCCCAACGACCGCGTCACCCTCGAGCGCAATCCGCATTTCCACGCGGCGGCGGACGTCGCGATCCCCCGCGTCGCGTTCCTGCCGACGCCGGACCTCGCCAGTGCCGTGCGCCGCTACGCCGGCGGCGAGATCGATTCGCTGGCCGACCTGCCCGGCGACCAGATGGCCTCCCTCCGGGCGCGCTTCGGCGCGCAGGTGGTGCTCGGACCGTCGCTCGGCCTCTACGCCCTGGCCCTCGACACCCGCCGGGCGCCGTTCGACGATGTCCGGGTCCGCCGCGCCCTGTCGCTCGTCATCGACCGTGAGTTCCTGGCCCAGCGCCTGTGGGGCGAGACCATGGACCCGGCCTATTCCCTGTGCCCGTCCGGTCTCGACCGCTACCGGACGCCGCCGGACCTCGCCGGCCGCGACGCCCTGCCCATCGACCGCGAGGACGAGGCCCGGGCGCTTCTCGACGCGGCCGGCTTCGGGCCGGGCAAAAAGCCCCTCGCCATCGAGTACCGCTTCAATGCGAGCGACAACAACCGCAACACGGCGGTGGCCATCGCCGAGATGTGGCGCGGCATCGGCGTCGAGACGCGCTTCACCTACACCGACGCCAAGACCCACTTCGCCTACCTGCGCGACGGGCGGCCCTTCGATGTGGCGCGAATCTCCTGGGTCGCCGACTATTCCGACCCCCAGAACTTCCTGTTCCTGCTCCAGGGCGGCAACGACACCCTCAACCCCGGCCACTACGCCAACCCGGACTACGACGGCCTCATGCGGGACGCCGCCGCCGAGACCGACCTCGCCCGCCGGGCCGACCTGCTGTTCCGGGCCGAGACCATCGTGGTGACGGACCTGCCGTGGATTCCGGTGATGCACACCCGCTCGAAGGCCCTGATCAGCCCGCGCCTCACGGGCTATCACGCGAATCTCCGCAACGCCGCGCCGACGCGCTTCCTGAGGCTGGAGGCGTGATCGGCTTCGTCCTGCGCCGGCTGCTGCAGGCGGTCCCGACCCTGTTCGTCGTGGTGACGATCAGTTTCTTCCTCGTCCGCCTCGCCCCCGGCGGGCCGTTCGACCTGGAGCGCCCCCTTGCCCCGGCCGCCATGGCGGCCCTGCGAAGGACCTACGGCCTCGATCAGTCCCTTCCGGTCCAGTATCTGCGCTACCTCGGCGCCCTGCTGCAGGGCGATTTCGGCCCGTCCTTCTCGTTCCGCGACCTCGGCGTCGCCGAACTCCTGGCCCGCGGCCTGCCCGTCTCCATGACCCTCGGCGGCCTCGCCCTCTTGCTGGCGCTGATTCTCGGCATCGGCCTCGGCGCCGGAGCGGCGCTCCGGCCGGGCGGCGGCCTCGACCGGGTGGTCGGCTTCGGCGTAGGCCTCGGCCTCGCGGTGCCGACCTTCGTCGTCGCGCCCCTGCTCCAGATCGTGTTCGGCCTTGCGCTCGGCTGGCTCCCCATCGCCGGCTGGGAGGGCGGTGCGCCGCGCCACCTCGTCCTGCCGGTCCTGACCCTCGCCCTGCCCCAGGCCGGCATCCTCGCCCGCCTCACCCGGGCGTCCTTGCGCGAGACCCTCGCCCTGCCCCACATCCGGACCCAGCGCGCCATGGGCCTGCCGGGCCACCGCATCGCCCGCCATGCCCTGCGCGCCGCCCTGCTGCCCGTGGTGGCGATCCTCGGGTCCACCGCCGCCGCCCTGCTCACCGGCTCCGTCGTGGTCGAGACCCTGTTCGGCCTTCCCGGCCTCGGGCGCTACTTCGTCGATGGCGCCCTCAACCGCGACTACACCCTGGTGATGGGCACCGTGGTGCTGGTGGGCGTGTTCGTCGTGGTCCTCAACCTCGCCGCCGACGTCGCCTGCGCGTTGCTCGACCCGCGCCTGCGGACCGCCCGATGAGGCGGGTGGCCCTGCGCCTCGTCCGCGATCGGGCCGCCCTGGCCGCCCTCGGGTTCCTCGTCGCCATGGCCCTCGCGTGCCTCGTCGGTCCGAGCCTCACCGGCCATGCGCCGGGGCGGATCTACCCCGACCTCGTCGGCACCGCCCCGGGCCTCGCCGCCCATCCGCGCCCCGAGACGGTGCGGCCGGCCCTGGACCGGCTCGCGTTCCGCATGCGTGTGACGGTGGCGGCCGTCACGTTCCGGGATGGAACGGCGCGCGTGACACTCGACGCGCCGAAGCCCATCGACCCGCGCGTGCTGACCTTCCTGCCCCGCTCCGACCTGTTCGGCCCGGCGACGATCCTCGAACGGTCCGAGGACGGACGCCGCCTCGTCGTCGCCGCGCCCGTGCTGCGGCGGTTTTTTCTCCTCGGAACCGACGGCCTCGGGCGGGACCTCCTCACCCGCAGCCTCGTCGCCGGCCGGGTCTCCCTCGCCATCGGCCTCGTCGCCACGGCCGTCGCCCTCGTCATCGGCCTCGTCTACGGGGCCGTGGCGGGTTACGCCGGCGGACGCCTCGACGCCGTGATGATGCGGGCCGTCGACGTGCTCTACGCCCTGCCGTTCGTGTTCTTCGTCATCATGCTGCTGGTGTTCTTCCCCGCCGGCCTCGGCCTCATCCTGGTGGCCATCGGCACCGTCGAATGGCTCGACATGGCCCGCATGGTCCGGGCCCAGACCCTGTCCCTGCGCCGGCGCGACTTCGTCCGGGCCGCCGAGGCCCTCGGCCTGTCCGCCCCGCGCATCCTCGCCCGCCACATCGTGCCCAACACCCTCGGGCCCGTGACCGTGGCCGCGACCCTGCTGGTGCCGCGGGTGATCCTGCTGGAGAGCTTCCTGTCGTTCCTCGGCCTCGGCGTGCAGGAGCCGGAGACGAGCTGGGGCGCCCTCATCGCGGAGGGCGCGCGCGCCCTCGAATCCGCCCCCTGGATGCTCGCCGTCCCGGCGGCCTTCCTCGTGGCGACGCTCCTGGCCCTCAACGTCCTGGGCGATGCCCTGGGCAAGGCCCTCGACCCGCGCCGCGACGGCCTCACCGCCCCGCGGTGAGCCCCGGATAGACCACCCGCACGGCGCGCCGCTCCCCCGGCGCTTCGGTCTGCGCATCCGCTCCGTCGCGCGATGCGCGCGGCGGCGTGCCCGTCGATCCCGTCGTGGTCACGTCGGTGGGGCGCAGGCGCCACCACTCGAACCCGGACCGGGCGAGGTCTTCCGCACCGGAGGACCGGGCGGACCCGACGAGAACGAGGGCGGCGAGGAGGGCGGCGAGGCCGGCACGGGAGATCATGGCGAAGGCGCATCCGGAACGAGGATGCCATTTCACCCGGCGGCGATGAAAGCTTGGCGGAACCGTTGGCGACTTCGGCGGATTGCCCACACCTGTCCCCCAATACGCTTAACGAGGTGTCGATGGCGACCAAGGCAGAGACCGCGTCCGGCGCCACGCCGGAGCGCGTGCCCATGGGCACCGTCATCGACACCGACATCGCCGCCCGCCTCGATCGCCTGCCCTGGGGCCGCTTCCACGTCCTCGTCATCGTGGCCCTCGGCATAACCTGGGTCCTCGACGGCCTCGAGGTGACCCTGGCCGGCTCCCTCGTGGGGGCGCTGCGCGCCGCGCCCATGAGCTTCACGGAGTTCGATATCGGCCTCGCGGCGAGCTCCTACCTCGTCGGCGCCGTCGTCGGCGCCCTGGGCTTCGGCTGGCTCACCGATCGCATCGGGCGCAAGAAGCTGTTCTTCATCACCCTGGCCCTCTACCTCGCGGCCACCGCCGCCACGGGCCTGTCCTGGAATATCTGGAGCTTCTGCATCTTCCGCTTCCTCACGGGGGCCGGGATCGGCGGCGAGTACACCGCCATCAATTCGACGATCCAGGAGCTCGTCCCCGCCCGCGTGCGCGGCTGGACCGACCTCGTCATCAACGGCTCGTTCTGGATCGGTGCGGCCCTGGGCTCGTTCCTGTCCATCGCCGTCCTGCGTCCCGGCATGATCGACCCGGCCTGGGGCTGGCGCATCGCCTTCTTCGTCGGCGGCGGCATCGGCCTGGTGATCCTGCTCCTGCGGACCTGGATTCCCGAAAGTCCGCGCTGGCTCGCCACCCACGGCTACGTGGCGGAGGCCGACCGCGTCGTCACCGGCATCGAGAAGCGCTTCACCGACGAGGGCCTGACCCTGCCGCCCGTCGATCCGAAGAAGCGCATGAAGCTGAAGACCCGCAGCCACACCCCCTTAAGCGAAGTGTTCGGCACCATGCTGGGCGGCCACCGCAAGCAGACTCTCGTCGGCCTTGCCCTGATGGTGGCGCAGGCGTTCTTCTACAACGCCCTGTTCTTCACCTACGCCCTCGTGCTCCAGCGCTTCTACGGCGTGCCGGGCGACCATGTCGGCTGGTACCTGCTGCCCTTCGCCCTCGGCTCCTTCCTCGGCCCGCTGCTCCTGGGGCGCCTGTTCGACACCTGGGGCCGTCGCCAGATGATCGCCTTCACCTACGGCATCTCGGCGGTGCTGCTCACCATCACGGGCTACCTGTTCAAGATCGAGGTGTTCGGCCCCGTCGGCCAGACGGCGGCCTGGATGGTGGTGTTCTTCTTCGCCTCCGCCGCCGCGAGTGCCGCCTACCTCACCGTGGCCGAGACCTTCCCCCTCGAGATCCGGGCGCTGGCCATCGCGGTGTTCTACGCGCTCGGCACCGGCATCGGCGGCGTCTCGGGGCCGCTCCTGTTCGGGGCGCTGGTGGAGACGGGGTCCCGCGACAACGTCCTCATCGGCTACGCCATCGGCGCCACGCTCATGGCGGTGGCGGCCATCGTCGGCGGCATCTGGGGGACGGCGGCCGAGGGCAAGTCCCTGGAAGACGTGTCGAAGCCCCTGGCGGCGGCATGACGGCGGGCGGGCGGGTCGAAGCTGCAACCCGAAAGCATTCGACCCGTTGACCCCACGGAAAACCTTGGTTCATCGCAAGAGGACGTCCTTCATGCAGCGCTTCTTCCTGACCTCCGCCGCCCTCGTTCTGGCGACAGCCTCCTTCGCGACGCCGGCGCTGGCCCAGAGCGGCGGCCCCGCCGAGATCCGCCAGCCCGGACCGCCCCGGATCACGACGCCGGGAACGCCGGACACGCCCGTGGTGAAACCGGGCGGCATCGACAATGGCGGCCCCGGTTCCATCGGCTCGGTGGCCCCGGGCGCCACCGGCGCCGAGACCCGCTCGAACAATTCCGGCGCCAGCGGCAATGCCGAGCAGAACGCCAAGCCCATCGGCAACACCGGCGGCGGAGGCGGCGGCGGAAGCTGACGCCTACGTCTCGCGGCGTTCCGCGAAGAACGCCCGCAGCAATCCGGCGGCCTCGGCTTCGCGAAAGCCGCCATACACCTCCGGGGCATGGTGGCAGGTCGGCTGGTTGAACACGCGCGGACCGTGCTCGACCCCGCCGCCCTTGGGGTCGTAGGCCCCGAAATACAGGCGACGGATGCGGGCGAACGCGATGGCGCCCGCGCACATGGGGCACGGCTCCAGGGTGACGTAGAGGTCGCAGCCGGTCAGGCGTTCGTCGTCCAGAACCGTGCAAGCCGCGCGGATCGCCAGGATCTCCGCGTGCGCCGTCGGGTCCTTCAGGGCCCGCGGCCGATTGTGGGCGGTCGCGATGATGCGGCCATCCCGCACCACCACGGCGCCCACCGGGACCTCGCCGGCTAGGGCCGCGCGCCGCGCAGCCTCGAAGGCACGGCTCAGGGGATCGTCGCTGGCGTCGGGCGGGGCGTGCGTCGGCATCGCTCCGTCCTAGTCGGATCGCCACCCCCACGACAATCGCCGCCTCCCGGCGCGCCAGGGTGCCGGCCCATTGGGCAGGTTCCGGGGAACCACCCGCGAGGCGTGACCGTTTCATCTGCAACGCGGCCAAGGCCGCCCGTCTCACACGAGGATCTCACGATGAGCAGCACCACCGACAAGATCAAGGGCGTCGCCAACGAGGCCGTCGGCAACATCAAGCAGGGCATCGGCAACGCCACCGACAACGACAAGCTTAAGGCCGAAGGCAAGGCTCAGGAGCTGAAGGGCGAAGCCCAGAAGACGGTGGGCGATGCCAAGGACGGCGTGAAAAGCGCCGCCGATACGGTGAAGAGCAAGCTCTGAGCTTCGTGTCCATGACAGATCGCTGACGCACTTTCCTTCGCGGGACGTCGGCAGACCGTTCGGAAAGGCAGCCTCGGGGCTGCCTTTTTCGTGTCCCGCTCCCCCGACGTTTCGGAGGCCATGCGCCGCGAGATGCTGGCTTCGGCGCGGGATATCTCGCAACGGCGCCTCCGCTCTGTTATGGGGCAGGCATGAGCGACAACAACGACGACAAGACGGGCGGGTCCGACGGCGCCCGCTCGGCGACGGGCCTGGGCAGGGGAACCGCCTTGCGCCGGAG
>NZ_VRUZ01000048.1:0-29120 GCF_008039485.1 Methylobacterium sp. WL69
GGGTACGCCGTGGTGCTGGCCGGGCGGCGGCGGGACCGGCTCGAGGCCGTGGCCGAGGCGGTGCGGGCCGGAGGCGGCGAGGCCCTGGCCGTCGCGGCCGACGTCGCCGACCCCGACGCCGTGGCGGCCCTGTTCGGGCGGACGCGGGACGCGTATGGCCGCCTCGACGTGCTGTTCAACAACGCCGGCGTATTCACGCCGGGGGTGCGCGTCGACGAAGTGACGCTGGCCGACTGGCGGGCGAGCCTCGACGTCAACCTCACGGGCGCCTTCCTGTGCACGCAAGGCGCGTTCCGGCTGATGAAGGCGCAGGACCCGCGGGGCGGACGCATCATCAACAACGGCTCCATCGCCGCCCAGGTGCCGCGGCCGAACTCCGCGCCCTACACCGCCACCAAGCACGCCATGACGGGCCTGACCCGCGCCACGTCCCTCGACGGCCGGGCCCACGACATCGCCTGCGGCCAGATCGACGTCGGCAACGCCGAGACCGAGATGACGCAAAGCTTCTCGCACGGGGTGCGGCAGGCCGACGGCAGCATCAAGCCGGAGCCGGTGATGGACGCCGCCCACGTGGCGCAGGCCGTGGTCTACATGGCCGGGCTCCCCCTCTCGGCCAACGTCCAGTTCATGACCGTGCTGGCGACCAAGATGCCCTATATCGGCCGCGGCTGAGGGCACCCCGCAGCTTTGCGCTTCCCCCCGGAAACGCCTACACAGCCCCCTCGCGCAGGTCGCCGTCCGGCGACCATCGTCCGCCCGCCGCGGACCCGGAACACCGTTGCCCGCCATGCTGATGCAGACCGACGCCAAGCCGACCGACGCGAAGAGCGACCCCGTCGCCCGGCGGCGAACCTTCGCGATCATCTCGCACCCGGATGCCGGCAAGACCACGCTCACGGAGAAGCTGCTGCTGTTCGGCGGCGCGATCCAGCTCGCCGGCGAGGTCAAGGCCAAGCGCAACCGCGTCTCGACGCGCTCGGACTGGATGGGCATCGAGAAGGAGCGCGGCATCTCCGTCGTCACCTCGGTGATGACGTTCGAGTACGGCGACTGCGTCTTCAACCTCCTTGACACCCCGGGCCACGAGGACTTCTCGGAGGACACCTACCGGACGCTCACCGCCGTCGATTCGGCCGTGATGGTCATCGACGCGGCCAAGGGCATCGAGGCGCGCACGCGAAAGCTGTTCGAGGTCTGTCGGCTCCGCGACATCCCCATCGTCACCTTCGTGAACAAGCTCGACCGCGAGGCCCGCGACCCGTTCGAGCTCCTGGACGAGATCGAGAAGGTGCTGGCCCTCGACGTGGCCCCCGTCACCTGGCCCATCGGCCGGGGCCGGAGCTTTGCCGGCACCTACGACCTCGGCAACGGCCGCGTGCGCCGCCTCGACGCAGCCGACGATGCCGGCACCGTGGCGGTGACGGGCGTCGACGATCCGCTGTTCGACCAGCTCCTGACGGAGCAGGGCGAGGTCGAGACCTGGCGCGAGGAGGCGGAGCTCGCCGAGACCGGCCTCAAGCGCTTCGACCTGCAGGCGTTTCGCGAAGGCCACCTCACGCCGGTGTTCTTCGGCAGCGCGCTCCGCAACTTCGGCGTGCGCGACCTCATCGACGGGCTCGCCCGCTTCGCGCCGCCGCCCCGCGGCCAGGACGCCGACAAGCGCCTCGTCGAGCCGACGGAGGCGAAGATGACCGGCTTCGTGTTCAAGATCCAGGCGAACATGGACCCGAACCACCGCGATCGCATCGCCTTCATGCGGGTGTGCTCGGGGCGGCTCAGCCGGGGGATGAAGGCCAAGCTCGTGCGCACGGGGAAACCCATGTCGCTCTCGGCCCCGCAATTCTTCTTCGCCCAGGACCGCGCCATCGCGGACGAGGCGTTCGCGGGCGACGTCGTCGGCATCCCGAACCACGGGACCCTGCGCATCGGCGACACCCTGACGGAGGGCGAGGAGATCGTGTTCCGCGGGGTGCCGAGCTTCGCCCCCGAGATCCTGCGCCGGATCAAGCTCACCGACGCCATGAAGGCGAAGAAGCTGCGCGAGGCCCTGCAGCAGATGGGCGAGGAGGGCGTGGTCCAGGTGTTCCGGCCCCATGACGGCTCCCAGGCCATCGTCGGGGTGGTCGGCGCCCTCCAGCTCGACGTGCTGAAGGAGCGGCTCCAGGCCGAGTACGGCCTGCCCATCGACTACGAGCCGACCCGGTTCTCCATCTGCCGCTGGATCGAATCCGACGCGGAGACCGACCTCGACAAATTCATCGGCACCCACGGCTCGGCCATGGCGAGCGACCTCGACGGCGCGCCGGTGTTCATGGCCACCACCGCCTTCTCCCTGCGCTACGAGGAGGAGCGGGCGCCGGCCGTGCGGTTCACCGACATCAAGGATTACCAGAAGCGCGCCGCCTGACGCGCTGGACGCTGTCCTAGCGCTCGGCCCGCAGGCTCCCGATGAAGCGGCGCGCGACGTGGCGCACGGCCTCGTCGTCGCGCTCCGCGTCCGGGCCCTTGTCCCAGAGATGGTCGACGCTGGCGTCGAGGTCGTCGAGCAGTTCGGGATGGCGCTGCGCGAGGAAGCGCAGGGTGCCGAACAGCAGATGTTCGATGGCCATCTCGCGACGGCGGGCGTCGACGATCTGCGGGTCGGAGTCGGGTGTCGGCTGGCTCATGGCACCCCAACCGGCCGATGCGATCCTGGGTTCGCTGCGAGCCCGGCTGCATGATGCCGCAGCGGGCGTGTCTCGAGCGACAGACGCTCAGTTTGCCGCGTTCGACATGGCCTGCGAACCCGCCGACGACGATCCTCCACCGCTCCGCAAACCCGCACCGTCGGGGCTACCGGATTCACACAAGTGCGAACGGGCCGATTCCGTGCAGCGGCAGGCATCCGGATGCGGGAGGCGCATCGGGGCTCCCCCCCCCGGAAGGCTACCGGATTCACACATTGTCAGCGCGACGCGGCTCTCCTCCCCCTTGCGGGGAGGAGTTGGAGGTGGGGGTGGCTCCGCTGGCCTCCGAACCCCGAGGGTCACCCAACCACCCCCACTCCTAACCTCTCCCCGCAAGCTCGACGGATCTCGGGCAAGCCCGAGGTCCGCTGGGGAGAGGAACGCGCTCTGCCAGTAAAGTAGCGGGCCATGGGGCGGTCGTCCGGTTCCTGAAAGCTGCGGAGACCTAAGCGTTCACTGTCTGTTTCCGTGATATGGCGTTCTCGAAAGGGGGCGGGGGCTTCGCGCGCCGCATTCGGCGGTGGAATGCGGACCGTCCGGGAGCGCGACCACCCGGTACGACCATCGTTCCGCAAGATCGACGGCCCGATCACGTCCAGTACAGCAGGCGGGCCATGGGCAGGTGCCGCTCCACCAGGCCGGTGAGGGATGTCCGCAACTGGCGCATGGTCTCGGCGGGATAGACGAACTTGGTCGAGCCGAACTTGGTGAGTTTTCGCGAGCGGGCCTGCTCGTCGAGGTCGAGGTCGCTGCCCGGATACCAATCCCGCAGGACGGTCTTCGAGGCGGGCGTGAACCGGTGGGTGATGAGCTCCACCGTGAGGTCGAGGTCGGGGATGTCCGCGAGGACGGCGGCGGTTCGGGCGAACAGGTCGTCGTAGCCCACCGGCCAGTCGGGGAACGCCTGGATCGGGGCCACCGTGAGCCCGATCCGGTAGCCGACGCGGGCCAGGGCCCCGAGGGCATCGAGGCGGGCCTGGAGCGGGCTGGTGCCGCCCTCGTAGCGGATCAGGGCCGGCGCGTTCACCGACATGCGCACCCGGACCCGCCGTCCGTGCGGCAGGCCGATCAGCGGCGCGGCATTGCCGAACTTGCTGGTGAACCGGAGCTGGACCGGGGCATCCCAACGCCCGAAGAAGCGCACCGCTTCCGCCAAGCTGCCGGTGACGTGTTCGATGCCGAGGGGATCGGCATAGCACGACCCCTCGAAGGTGGTGCCCTCGTGCGCCCGCGCGGGGGAGGCCGAGGTGACCTGGCCGGTGCCGAGATGGGCCGGCAGGCCCGCGAGGATCTCGTCCACGTTGGCGTAGACCCGCGTGATCGGCGGACCGCCCAGCGAACCGGCGAGGTAGCAGTACTGGCAATGGGCGTGGCAGCCCTCGGCGAGGTCGAACCGCCAGTCGGCGGAGGGCGGGATCGGCTGCAGCCGGCGCTTGCTCGGGGGAGCGACCACCACCGCCAGGGTTCCCTTGGCCGCGCGGTAGGCGGCGCGCGGGTCGTCGTGCTTCGGATTGGCGAGCCGGTCACCGGCCAGTTCGACCACATCGGCCCCGAGGGCGGCGGCCCGCTCGGCGATGGCCCGCCCGTGCGGGAAACCCCGCGCCGCGCGGGTGATGAGGACGGTGTTGGGCCGCCACAGGCGGGAAGCGGCGGGAGGCGCCGGCGAATCAGGCATGGGTGTGGGCATGATCTTCGACAAGAGACCCGGCCGATCCCGGTTCCGTGCAGCGGCGATCAGCCGTGCCCCGGCCCCGCGGGGTAGCCCGTCGCCAGCCCGTCGAGGAAGCGGTCGGCCTCTGCCACCAGGGCGGCCCGGCGTGTCCCGTCCCACGCCGCGAGGGTCCGGTAGGGCATCGCCATGCGCTGGTTCCGCGACAGGGTGTCGGCGTTGCGGATCAGGAACGCCCAGTACAGGTAGTTGAACGGACAGGCCTTGGGGCCGGTCTTGATCTTGGGGCTGTAGGCGCAGCCGTCGCAGTAGTTCGACATCCGATCGATGTAGGCGCCGCCCGCCGCATAGGGTTTCGACGACATCACCCCGCCATCGGCGAAGAGCGCCATGCCGTGGACGTTCGGCAGCTCGACCCATTCGTAGGCATCGGCATAGACCACGAGGTACCATTCCTCGATCTCGGCGGGACGGATGCCGGCGAGGAGGGCGAAGTTCCCGGTGATCATCAGCCGGTTGATGTGGTGCGCGTAGGCGTGGCGCCGGGTGTCCTCGATCGCCTGATGCAGGCAGTTCATCCCCGTCTCGCCGGTCCAGTAGAAGGTCGGCAGCCCGCGCTCCGCCCCGAGGGCGTTGCCGTCGGCGTAGTCCGGCATGCGCAGCCAGTAGACCCCGCGGACGAACTCGCGCCAGCCGAGGATCTGGCGCACGAAGCCCTCGATGGCGTTGAGCGGCACCCGCCCCGCCCGGTACTCGGCCATGGCCCGGTCGACCACCTCGCGGGCGGTCAGCAAGCCGGCGTTGAGGTAGGGCGACAGGGTGGCGTGGTAGAGGAACGGCTCTCCCGACCGCATGGCATCCTGGTAGTCCCCGAAGGCCGGAAGGCAGGCCGTGGCGAAATCCTCGAGGGCCGCCAGGGCGTCGGCGCGGGTCACGCCCCAGGTGAAGCCGTCGAGATCGCCGAAATGTCCGGCGAAGCGGGCGGCCACCAGGGCCATGACCGCCCGGGTGGTCGCGTCCGGCGCGAAGCGCAGGCGCTGCGGCGGAGCCCGGTCGGCCGGCCACGGCTTGCGGTTGTCGGCGTCGAAGTTCCAGCGGCCGCCCACCGGCGCCCCGTCCTCCATGAGCAGGCCGGTCCGGGTGCGCATGGCGTGGTAGAAGGTTTCCATGCGGTAGCTCGCCTTGCCCCCGGCCCAGGCGGCGAAGTCCGCGCGGGAGCAGTAGAACCGGGTGTCGGGCCTGATCTCGACGGGGACGTTGAGACGGGTCCGCCAGCCGTCCATGGCGGCCAGGACCCGCGCTTCCCCGGGCTCCGTGACCACGATGGCGTCGGGCAGGTGCCGGCGGGCGGCGCGTTCCAGTTCGCCCGTGAACGACCCGGTGTTGTCGGGGTCGTCGAGGGCGACGTAGTCGACCCGGATGCCCTCGGCGCGCAGGTCTTCGGCGAAGTGGCGCATGGCCGAGAGGATCAGGGTGATCTTCTGCTTGTGGTGCGGAACGTAGGTCGCTTCCTCCATCACCTCGACCATCAGCACCGTGTCGGTCGCGGGATCGAGGCCGTCGAGGGTCGGAAGGGTGCGGGTCAGCTGGTCGCCGAGGACGAAGCGGAGAACGGACGGGCCGGGGGCGGACGAGGGAAGGGCGGACATGGGCAACGGGTCTCGCACGGGATGTTTTCTGTCTGTAACGTTCCCCGTTCGTTCGGGATCGCCCCGAAAGGTCGCACTTGGCCGCGCAGCGAGACCGCGACAGCGCGCCCATCGGGGCCACCGCCGCATTCTTCCGGACCGACGAGGCGACCGTCCTCACGCATCCCGCGGGCGGCGTCGGTCCGCTCTCTTGGAGGGCGATCGCAGATGGGCGCTTGCGTGTACGTCAGCCCTTGCCCGTTCGCGCAGAGCGTCTGCGCGCATGTCCCTCTCCCCGCCTGCGGGGAGAGGGGCGCAGGCACCCCGTCGTGCCTGCGGCGAGCGAAGGCGAAGCCGCAGCGACGGTGAGGGGGCTTCGTCGGAGGAGCCTCATCCGGACGCACCCCCTCACCGTCGGCTGCCGCCTCGACGCGCTCCCCGGCAGGGGGGAGACGCGTCCCTCTCCCCGCAGGCGGGGCGAGGGGATGCGCACCGGAAACTCTGCTTCTTCGACGACGCCCTTCGGCGGCGGTTTCAGACCGCGACCATCATCCGCGATCACCCTGCCTGGAAGGAAAGGGAGCCCGTCGCGATTCCTGCCGGGTCGCGATGGCGTTCGAAAATGGCCATCGGGCGGGTGGGGCAAGCTGTTGGCCGACGCGGACGGGTGGGGCCCGGCCGTATCGTTCACGGCCGATGGGGAAGACGGAAAGCCGGACGGGTCGGCGGCGTGGTCGGACCCTTCCCCAAATATTCAGCCCGCCTCGTCTGTCCAGCCAAGTTTCCGTCCATCGAATGGGGCGGACAACTCGCCGCTCCGGGTGTAGTCTACCGGCCATCTGCTCTCGACATCTGCGAGCGTGGTTCGTGTGTCTCGCCTGTGGACGGTCGCGAGCGTCACCCCGATCGAGGGCGAACAGCCATGGCGACCCTTCAGACATTCACGCATGGGCGCGACGCGACCCATCCTGCGATCCGTGAGATCGGCCTCGCGGATCTCAAGACCTCGCTCCGGCACGGCCTGGACGATTTCCTCGCCATGCCGAGCCACGTCTTCTTCCTCGGCCTGATCTATCCCCTGGCGGGGGTGTTCCTCGCCGGACTCACCTTCGGCAACAACGTCCTGCCGATGCTGTTTCCCCTGGCGGCGGGCTTCGCCCTCATCGGACCGTTCGCGGCGGTCGGCCTGTACGAACTCAGCCGCCGCCGCGCGGCCGGCCTCGCCACGGACGGGCGCCGCGCCTTCACCAGCCTGGGTCGGCACTCGGCCTTCGCCCTCGGTATCCTCGGCCTCGTCCTGGCGGTGATCTTCGTCGCCTGGCTCATCGCCGCGCAGGGCCTGTACTGGGCGCTCTACGGCGCGGCGCAGCCCGATACGGTGCTGGGCTTCGTCGCCGACATCCTCACGACCCCGCGCGGCTGGGCGCTGATCGTCCTCGGCAACCTCGTGGGCTTCGCGTTCTCGGTGCTGGTGCTGGCCGTCAGCCTCGTCTCGGTGCCCATGGTGGTGGACCGGCGCGTCGATGCCCTGACCGCCGTCGAGACCTCGCTTGCGGCCTTCCGGCGCAATCCGCGCACCCTGGTGGCCTGGGGCTTCGTCGTTGCCGGACTGCTGGTGATGGGCTCCCTGCCGCTCTTCATCGGCCTTGCCGTGGTCATGCCGATCCTCGGGCACGCCACCTGGCACCTCTACCGCCGCCTCGTGGCGGCCTGACGGCGTCCCGTCCCGGAGCGGCCTTCAAGCCGGAAGCCGTCCGTCAGAACGCGCCGAGTTCAGAATTTGCCCAGCATGGGGAAATCGACGCTGAGCGCCGATTCGGCGGCCAGGGGCGCCTCGCGCCGGCGCGGCTTGCGGTTGATGACCTGCTTCAGCTTCGATTTCAGCACCGACATGTCGAACGGCTTCAGGATGAAGGCGTCGGCGCCGGCCTGGTGGGCGAGGTTGATGTCCTCGAAGTCGAACGAGGCCTCGGTCAGGATGAAGGGCGTGTTCATCAGGGCATCGTCGGCGCGGATCTCGCGCAGCAGGGACAGGCCGTCCATGGGCTCCATGTCGAGATCGGAGATCACCAGGGCGTACTTGCGGCTGCGCAGGCGCTCCAGGGCGGTGGCCCCGTCGTTGACGCCGTCCACATCCGGGAACCCGAGGCGGTTCATCAGCAGGACGACGAGCTTCAGGAGCTTGTCCTGGTCGTCGACGATGAGGATCGGAGGCGTCTCGCTCATGAATCGTGGGTCTCAGGCCGTGGCGGCGACAGGTCGTCCGGATGGGGATCGGCGTCTCTCGCGAAACACCCGGTCACCGCTGCTGCGCGCTCCGGGCACGCGGGTGCGACGGGCGTTTCGTGGGAGGCGCTCAGACGAACAGGTGATCGATCCCCTGCTTCGACATGGATTCCGTCTGCAGTTGCATGGCCAGCGCGTGGATGCCGCCGGCCTTCGGCGTTCCGCGCTGGAACATCGGCATCAGGTTGGCCTTCAGGAAGATGGCGTCGTTGGCAGGGCCGCGGACGCCCGTGGAGAACGAGTGCACGAATTCCCGCTTCACGATCTCGCGCCACTCCACGATCTGCACGTCGCGGTGGCGCGAATCGGCGGCGATCCGGTTGAAGGTGTCGTTGACCGAGGTGCGCTCGCCCTCGATGATCTGGGCGGCGACGTTCTGCTCGACCACGAGGAAGCTGGTGATGACGGAGAACTCGTTCTTCTTCTGCGCGTGCCGGGTGATCTCGTTGAGCTGACGGGCGCGCGTCGGCGCATCGGCCGCGAGGTTGAGCCGGGAGAAGTAGATGAGGTGGACGAGAGTCGTCCGCTTGGCGCGCATGATCGTGGCCCGTGATGTCCGCGCCCCGAGCCTAGACAGAAGTGAGATAACGGGGCGTAAAGACCCGGGGGCGCGGACACCGTTCATCCTGCGACCCGTTCGGGGGGATTTCATGCCGGGATCGTCGGCCACAGGGTTCCGCGTCGTCCTCGGACTGGGGATCGGCCTCGCCGGACCGGTCTCGGCCCGCGACCGGGCGGTCGCGCCCGCCGGGGAAGTCCGGCCGTGCCCGTCGCAGGGCGCCGGCTTCGTCCGGGTGCCGGGCACCACCACCTGCCTGCGCCTGTCCGGGCGGGTCGCAGCCGGACTTGCAGCCGGACCCGCGGCGGAGCGGCGGAACCCCGCGCCATTGTCCCTGGGCCGCCTGTCCGTCGACACCCGCACCACCACGGATTACGGCCCCGTCCGCGCCTTCGTGCGCATGGGGACCGGCCGGCCCTGACCCCTCACAGGCTGCGCGACAGCACCAGGGACTGGCCGGCGCCCATGCCGGGACGGGCGTAGGGGGAGGGGGCGTGCGCCGGGCGGCCGTAGATGGTCGACGCGCGGGCGCGGCCGACTTCCTCGGCGAGGGACTTCACCAGCCCCTCCGAGACGGCGCGGGCGGTGGCGAGCACCATCTGGTTGGCCTCGACCACCGCCGTGAAGCGCCGATGGGCCGCCTTGAGGGCTTCGAGGCCCTCGGGGGCGAAGCGCGCCAGGGCGATGGCGTTGGCCTTGATGGTCTCAAGGCCCTGGAGGTAGGCCGCGGACAGGCCGGTCTTGTGCTCGGCCTCGGCCAGGCCCTCGCGCAGGCGCCCGACGCGGATGTGATCGCTCTCCCGGGCCAGCACGCCCTCCAGGGCCTGGAGGCTCTCCATCACCCGGGCGACGAGGGCCCCGGCCCCGGCCCGGTCGACGATGCGCAAGGGGCTCTCAGTTGACGCCGCCATGGCTGCCCTCCTGCATCTTCATCATCTCGCGAAAAACCTGATCGCCGATGCCGACGCCGCCGCTCTTGACGATCTGGCCGGCATATTCCTTGGTGAGCATGGAGCGGTAGACGCCGCCGCCGGTGCCGTTGTCGCCAAGGGGCCCTTCGGTGCCCTCGGACTGGGCCAGCCGGTCGAGGCTCTGCTCGAGGAACATGGTCTCGAACTCGTTCGAGGCCTTGCGCGCCTTCGCCTCGGCGGCGCTCTTCGGGGCCGCGGTGGCGGCGGCGGTCTTCGACGCACCCGCCACGGTCTTGGCGATGTCGCCGACGATGGCCTTGCCGACGCCGAGGGCGGCGGAGGCGGCGAGGGGAGCGAACAGCATGGTCAACCTCTCGGGCTGGGGGAGGGGGGGAGCATCACATCACCTCGATATCGGCCTGGAGGGCGCCCGAGGCCTTGATCGCCTGGAGGATCGAGATGAGATCGCGGGGGCCGACGCCGAGCGCGTTGAGCCCGTCCACGAGCTCGCGCAGGGTCACGCCCTCCTTGACCAGGGCGAGCTTGTTGCCCTCGCCGGTATCGACCTTCACGCCGGTGCGCGGAACTACCGTGGTCTGACCGTTGGAGAAGGGGGCGGGCTGGCTCACCTGCGGCTGCTCGGTGATGGTCACGGTCAGGTTGCCCTGCGCGATGGCCACCGTGGAGACCCGGACGTCCCGGCCCATGACGATGATGCCCGAGCGCTCGTCGACGATGACCCGCGCGGTCTGGTCGGGTTCGACCTTGAGCTGCTCGATCTCGGTGACGAGGCGGATCATGTTGCCGTTGTACTTCGGCGGGATCTGCAGGGTGACGGTGGCGGGGTCCGTCGGCTCGGCGGTGTCGGCGCCCATGAAGTCGTTGATGGCGGCCGCGATCCGCTTCGAGGTGGTGAAGTCGGGGTTGCGCAGGGACAGGCGCAGGGAGCGCATGTCGTTCATCTTGAACGCCATCTCGCGCTCGATCATCGCGCCGTTGGGCACGCGCCCGTTGGTGGGCACGCCCCGGGTGATCTTGGCGGCGTCGCCCTCGGCCGAGAAGCCCGCGATGGCCACCGACCCCTGGGCCAGGGCGTAGACCTCGCCGTCGGCGCCGAGCAGGGGCGTCACCAGCAGGGTCCCGCCCTGGAGGGATTTGGCGTCACCGAGCGACGACACGGTGATGTCGATGCGGTTGCCCTGCGTGGCGAAGGGCGGCAGGCTCGCCGTCACCATCACGGCGGCGAGATTCTGGGTCCGCATGGTGGCGCCGCGGGTGTTGACACCGAGGCGCTCCAGCATGGCCTGGAGCGACTGCTTGGTGAACGGGATGTTGTTCAGGGTATCGCCGGTGCCGTTGAGGCCCACCACGATGCCGTAGCCGACGAGCTGGTTCTGGCGCACGCCCTCGATGCTCGCCATGTCCTTCACCCGCGACAGGGCGAAGGCCCGCTCCGGGACCGCCAGCGTCAGGGCGCAGGCCAGGGCCAGGAGGCACCGGGCGAGGCGGCGAGGCGACCGCCAGGCAGGCCGAAACGTCGAGGAGGGCATCTGAATTCGCATGGTGCGCTTCGATGAGGGGTCGAGTTCCCCCATCGTGCCAGGAGCGTGCCAACCATGGGGTTTCTGTAAACCCTTGGAATTGAACGAATTATTCCAAGACCTGCGGCGCACGCCATCGATCCGACCCGGCACGCTCCGTGTCGACCCGGCAGGTTCTGCCGGGATGTTCACGGATGTTTAACCATCCCGGCCGGATTCTGCCGTCTCGCACCGATCCTGGGTTCCCGCTTCGCGGGGACCGGATCGGCCGCCCTCCGGTGCCGCGCGGGTCCGGGGCGGACGAGGGGGCCGCGCGGGTTTGGAACGGTCGTCCCACCATGCGCATCGACCCCCGCTTCGCCGCCGCGCCCACGGGTGCGGCCGCCGCGCCGCGCCGCCCGGAGGGGGGCCCGGCCTTCGCCCTCGGACAGGCCCCGGCCACGACCACGAGCGCCGCCGCGACACCGGCCGCGTCGCTCGCCGGCCTCGACGCCATCCTCACCCTCCAGACCAACGCCGACACGCCCGAGGAGCGCCGCCGCCGTGCGACCCGGCGCGGTCACGACCTCCTCGACGGCCTCGACCGCCTGAAGGCCTCCCTCATCATGGGCCGGGTCTCGACCCGGGACCTCCAGGCCATCGCCGGACGCCTGTCGCAGCGGAGCGGCGACAGCGGCGACCCCCGCCTCGACGGCCTCATCGCCGACATCGAGTTGCGGGCGGCGGTGGAGCTCGCCAAGCTTTCGGTCTCCCGCGCCGCCTGAACCCCGCGACGCCCGCAGACACACGAGGGCCCTACCCGATCCTCGCGGATCGGGTAGGGCCTGAGGGCGCGTCGCGTCGTGCTGCGAACCGAGATCAGCCCTTAGTCTTCGCCTTCGTGCCCTTGGCCGGCTCTTCCAGGTCATCCGCCTCGTCGGTCTTGGCCTTGCCCTTCGCCGCCTTGCCGCGCGGCGCGTCGCCGTCGGCCGCATCCGTCTCCGAGCCCTGCGTGTTGATCCGCTCGGCGATCTCGCTCAGGAGCGCGTCGGTCTTCTTTTCCTCTTCGAGGGTCTCTTCGAGGAGCTTGGCCGCGTCCTCGTGGCCGAGCTGGCGTGCCCAGGTCTTCAGGGTGCCGTAGCGGGCGATCTCGTAATGCTCCACCGCCTGGGCGCAGCCGATGAGCACGGCGTCGGCGGCAGGGCTGTCGCCGAAATCCTCGAGATCCTCTTCCATCTCCGAGGTGATGCCCTGCATCGCCTCGCAGGTCTTGGAACGGGCCGGCTTGCCGATGATCTCGAACACCTGGCCGAGCCGCTCGACCTGATGGGCGCTCTCCTCCGCATGCGCGGTGAAGGCCTGGCGAAGCTCGTCGTTCTCCGCCGCCTTGGCGGACTTCTTGAGGGCGCGGACGGACTGCTTCTCGGCGTAGTACACGTCCTTCAGGGTCTCGTAGAAGGCGTCCGCGAGGGTCTTCTGCTTGGCGGCCATGGGTTAGGTCTCTCTGAGGTTGGAACGATGGATTGCGGCGCCGGATCTGACCTGCCCTCCGGCGAAGGGAATGCCGGCTCGTCGCACCAGAGCACGACAAGACACAAGCTTGCTACCGAGTTTTAGAGATCAGTGCGATCCTTCGTGGGTATCACCGAAAGACGAGGGAAACTCAGTCGGCCGTAGCCCACTCGTCCTTCGCCTGCGCCGCCGTGCGATTGAGCGTGATGCGCCCGTCCGCGACCGATGCGATGGAATCGATGTGAAGATAATGGTGCTTACCGCCCGCATCTTCGTCAGTCTTCGTCATCTTGATACGCTGTCCCTCAAGATGATCGACGGTTCCGACGTGGACATCATCCGATCCGATGACGGGCATGTGCTCGCGAATGTCTTCGGTGTTCATGATCACCACTCTGTTTCAGCCGAGCCCAACGTGGCCCATCGGGCATGGTTCCTGGCCGCCGGCGGATGACGGGGGATGGGCGGATTCTGTCGCAGGATGGCATGGCCGCGTTCCCCGGCGGGGGTTGAACCGATGTGTCCGGCAGGCTTGAACAAGATCCCGGCCCGACCTGAATCGGCATCCCGGGCGGGGCCTGAATCGAGATCCCCGGCGGGGCTTGAATCGATATCCCCGGCGGGGCTTGAAACGGGACCCCGGCGGGGCTTGAAACGAGATCCCGGCGGGGCCTGCCGTTGACGCCCCCGCGTCGATCCCCGACAAGCCGCACCATCCCTGAACCCGGACACGCGGACGGGCTGCGATCCGTCGCACCCGTGGGCCGGCGCACATGCTGTTCAACTCCATCGTCTTCCTGCTGGGATTCCTGCCCGTCGCTCTCGCGCTCCACGCCGTGGTGCTGCGGTGGCGCCCGGCCGCGCGGCCCGACTGCCTGCTTCTCCTGTCGTTCGTGTTCTACGGCTGGTGGGACCCGCGCTTCGTCCCGTTGCTGGCCGTGTCCATCCTGGCGAACTGGCTGGTCGCCCGGGCCTATCTCCGGAAGCGCCCGCACGGCCTGATCCCCCTCGCCATCGCGCTGAACCTCGCGGCCCTGGCGGTCTTCAAGTACCTCGATTTCCTCGCCGACCTCGTCGCCTGGATTCCCGGGGTGGACCTCGGCCATGCCGGCCTCGCCCTGCCGCTCGGCATCTCGTTCTTCACCTTCCACCACTGCATGTATCTCGCCGACCTCCGGGCCGGCCGGGCCCCCGCCTTCGGCCTCAGGGCCTATGCCCTCTACATCGCGTTCTTCCCGCAGGTGCTCGCCGGGCCCCTCGTGCGCTGGCGCGAGGTGATGCACCAGTTCGCCGAGCGCGCGCCCGTCGCGCCCGAGCGCGTCGGGCAGGGGCTGATGCTGCTCTGCCTCGGGCTGACGAAGAAGGTGTTCTTCGGCGATCCCCTCGCGGGGATCGTCAATCCGGTCTTCGAACTGGCGGCGTCCGGCGCCACCGTGACCGTGGCACAGGCCTGGCAGGCGGCGCTCGGCTTCACCTTCCAGATCTACTTCGACTTCTCCGGCTACACCGACATGGCCCTGGGGCTCGGCCTGATGTTCGGGATCGTCCTGCCGCCGAACTTCGACCGTCCGTATCGGGCCACCTCCCTGCGGGAGTTCTGGCGGCGCTGGCACATGACCCTGTCGCGCTTCCTGCGCGACTACCTCTACGTTCCCTTGGGCGGCAACCGCCGCGGCCTCGCCCGCCAGCTCCTCGCCCTCGGCGCCACCATGACCCTTGGCGGCCTGTGGCACGGCGCCGGCCTCACCTTCGTGGCCTGGGGCGCCGCCCACGGCCTCGGCCTCGGCCTCGGCCTGCTGTGGCGGCGGGCGGGGCTCGCCATGCCGGCGGCCCTCGGCTGGTGCCTCACCTTCGGCTTCGTCGCCATGACCTGGGTGCTGTTCCGCGCCCCCGATCTCCCGACGGCGCTCCGGATCCTCGGCGGTCTCGTCGGACAGGCGCCCCTGGGCGCCGGGCTGTCCTGGCGCACCCTGGCGCCGGCCGCGGCCCTCGCCTGCCTCGGCCCCACGGCCTGGACCGTCGTGCAGCGCACGCCGCCCGGCCGCCTCGCGGCCCTCGGCTTCGGCCTGCTGTTCGTCGCCCTGCTGCTGCGGATCGGCGAGGACGCGAACTACGCCTTCATCTACTTTCAGTTCTGATCCGACCGCCCGGACCCTTAGCTGGGAGGCGCCGGCACGCCCTACAGCCGTTGCGTGTTTGCCGCAGCGCACGCTCCATCTGTTACGATCCTGCCTCCCTGTGGTCTCCGCGCGTTGTCGTGGACCGTTCCCTGCATTATAGCCACGCAAAATATCGCCGCAGACTGACCGCGACGGACTTGCGAGGGGCGCGAATGGCGAAGATCAAACTCGAGGACGGCTACGTACCGAGCGAGAGCGAGCCTTTCATGAATGATCGGCAGCGCGAGTACTTCCGCCGGAAACTCTTGGGCTGGAAATCCGACATCTTGCGCGAGGCGCAGGACACCCTCGTCGCCCTCCAGAGCGAGAATGAGAACCATCCCGATCTCGCCGACCGCGCCTCGTCGGAAACCGACCGCGCCATCGAGCTGCGCGCCCGCGACCGCCAGCGCAAGCTCACCGGCAAGATCGACGCCGCCCTGGCCCGCATCGAGGACCGCTCCTACGGCTATTGCGAGGAGACGGGCGAGCCGATCTCCCTGAAGCGCCTCGACGCCCGTCCCATCGCCACCCTGTCCCTGGAGGCCCAGGAACGGCACGAGCGCCGCGAGCGGGTCTACCGCGACGATTAAGCTTTCGTCGGACGCGGCCGAAGGCGGCGCGCCGCCGGAATTCAGTCCCCATCAAACACTTGGCGCTGCGTGAGATCCCTTTCGATTGGGCGCAACGCGATCACTTCCTCGACGCAATCCGGTGACTTGACGAAGCCCGACGCAGGGGCGGTGGAACCTTAGGACTTCCAGCCGGCTTCCCGACGATAACAGAATCGTCCGGGAGACAACGCCATGAACAATGAAGTGCTCGTCCTCGTCCTCGCCGTTGTGACCCTCGGCCTCGTCATCGGCGTCGCCCTGTGGCAGCGCGCCCGCGTCGCGGCGAAGAAGAACGATCCCGAGCGCTCCGCCTTCGTCAAGGATCACGGCGAGGCCCCGCGCCCGAACCGTCCGGGTACGGAGCACTGAGCAGCCCGGCGGAGCGTCCGGCCGCAAACCGGCTCCGCCCTCGGCACGGGAGAGCCGGTCCCGACGAGCGCCTCAGAACGGCAGCAGCACGTCCACGATCTGCTGGCCGTAGCGCGGCTGCTGGACGTCGGTGATCTGGCCCCTTCCGCCGTAGGCGATGCGGGCCTGGGCGATCTTGGACGACTCGATGGTGTTGTCGGATTCGATGTCCTCGGGCCGGACCACACCGGCGACGATGAGCTCGCGCACCTCGAAGTTGATGCGGATCTCCTGCTTGCCCTCCACCACGAGATTGCCGTTGGGCAGGATCTGCGTGACGATGGCGGCGATGCTGGTGGTGACGGTCTCGTTGCGCTGGACCGAGCCGGTGCCGTCGCTCGACGTGGTCGAGGTGGCGTTGAGAAGCTTGTCGGCGGCGATGCCGGCGGCGGCGATTCCGGCGCTCTTCTCCAGGCCGAAGGCGTTGGGCAGGCCGAACCCCTCGGCGTTGGAGCGCGAGCGCTTGGTCTCGTTGTTGAGGTTGGCCTTGTCGGTGACGTTGACCTTCACGGTCACGAGGTCGCCGATGCGGGCCGCGCGCTGATCCTTGAAGAACGCCCGCGACCCCGTGCGCCACAGGGAGTTCGGCGCGTAGGAGACCGGCTGGACCTCGGGCATCGGCAACCGCACGGGTTTGTAGCCGGCCTGGGACGTCGGGTCCTCGATGGCGGACAGGGCCGGCGTCGCGCCGATCTGCGAGAGCCGGTCGGCGGTGTTGCAGGCGGCCAGGCCCGTGCACAGGAGCGCGACGGCGAGGGCGGGGCGAACGCGGTGGGTCATCGGGACCGTGCTGGAAGCGTTGTGGACCATGGCGATCACCGGGCGCCGTCGAGGGCGGCGTTGGCCTGCCGCTGGACCGGTGCGGGGGCCGGGCCGACGGAGACCCGGCCCGGTCCGGTGACGGTGGCGGGCAACACCTTCTTCGAGACCGGATTGGTCACGGTGATCGTGGCGCCGAGGCGACCGCTCTCGTTGGCCTGCCCCCGCAGGGACAGGGCGAGGCCGGGTGCGTCGAACACGATGGTGACGGCCTCGCCGCGCAGGACGAGGTCGGGGGGCGCGACATCGCCACCGCGCAGGATCGCGCCGGTGCTCAAGGCCCGCTGCGCCACCTGACCGGGCAGGTCCGCCGCACCCGCCCGGGCATCGGTGGGGACCGCTTCCCTGGGCCGGCGCTCGAGGGTGAAGTCGGCGGCGGTGATGGCCTCGCCGCGATTGACCTGCCGGCCGAGGACGACGACCTCGCGAATCTCCATGACGAGGCCGGTGACCCGGAGCGACGCCTGACGCTCGCCGAGCGTCACCAGGGCGGCGAGCCGCCGCGAGCGCGGATCGTAGGTGAGGTCGAGGGCGGTGGCCTGTCCGTCGAGGTCGACGGGGGCGAGCAGCACCGGGGCATTGCCGTCGAGGCGGATCGCCAGGGTGCGGCCGTCGAGTCCGTAGGCCGTCTCGAGGGACCGCTTCAGGGCGGCCTCGATTTCGGGCTGGGCGACGCGCCGGGCCGCGCGCTGGACCGCGACCTGGACGCGCCCGCCCGTCTCGATCTCACCGAGCCCGAGGGCCGTTACGGCCTCGGCGATGCGCCGGGCCTGGATCGTTCCACTGGCCCCGAGTGACGGCGCGCGGAACAGCGGGCGCGCCGAGAGATCCGGGCTCGCACCCTCCACGAGATCGCCCAATGTCAGCACGTCGCCGCGCGCAGTGACGTCGCCGCGCAGTCGCAGGCGCTGCGCCGGCCCCTCCGCCAGCACCGGCAGGGTGAAAAGTCCAAGCGCCAGGAGCGCAAGTAGAGCGCGAACGACCATCGCCGGATTGACCGGCGCGACGCGGGGTCGAATGGTCGGGTGAACACATCTCAGGGCGTACATGGCTGGAGCGCTCCCGATCAACCGCGGAACATCTGCGAGGTGGTGGACATCATCTGGTCGGCGGCGGTGACGACCTTCGAATTCATCTCGTAGGCGCGCTGGGCCGCGATCAGGGATGAGATTTCGGTGACCGCGTTGACGTTGGCTTCTTCGAGGTAGCTCTGCTGCAGGTTGCCGAACCCCTCCGACCCCGGCGTCGCGGCAATGGCCGGTCCCGACGCGGCGGTCTCGATGAACAGGTTGTCGCCGATGGATTCGAGGCCGACCTTGTTGACGAAGCGCGCCAACTGGAACTGCCCGAGGGCCTGCGGCGCCGTCTGTCCCGGCACCGTCGCCTGCACCGCGCCCTGCGCGCTGATGGTCACGGACGTGGCGTTGTTCGGCACCGTGATGCCGGGATCGACGAGGTAGCCGTCGCGGGTGACGAGTTGGCCCTGCGCGGACAGGTCGAACGAGCCGTCGCGGGTATAGGCCGTGCGCCCGTCCGGCATGGTGACGCGGAACATGCCCTCGCCGCGGATGGCGACGTCGTAGTCCTTCTCCGTCGAGGTGAGAGTGCCCTGCGACATCACCCGGGCCGTCGAGGTGGTCTTGACGCCCGAGCCGATGGCCAGGCCCGCCGGGAGCTGGGTGTTCTGGTCCGAGGTCGAGGAGCCGGCCCGGCGCAGGTTCTGGTAGAGCAGATCCTGGAAATGCGGCTGCTGGCGCTTGTAGCCGGTGGTCCGAAGGTTGGCGATGTTGTTGGAGATGACCTGGACGTTGAGTTCCTGGGCCGCCATGCCGGTGGCGGCGGCGTAGAGCGCGCGCATGGGTGCTGTTCCTTAGGCGACGTCGGCGAGGCGACGGATCGCCGTGCCGCGCAACTCGTCGAGGCGCGAGATCACGCCGGAAACCATGGTGTAGGTCCGATTCACGTCCATCAGCCGGGTCATCTCGATGACCGGCTTGACGTTGGAGCGCTCCAGGGCGCCCGACTCGACGCGACCGGCCAAACCGGCCGGGGTCGGCGCGGCGGTGGAGGCGTAGAGGTTCGCGCCCTCGTTGGTGAGGGCCTGCGGGTTGGCGAAGGTCACGAGCCGGACCCGGCCGCGGATGCCGAGGTTGGTCGAGACCGTCCCGTCGGGGCCGATGGCGATGCCGGTCTCCTGCGGGCCGATCTGGATCGGGCCGCCATCGCCCTGCACGGCGTAGCCGTCGCTGGTGACGAGGTTGCCCTGCGCATCGGTCTCGAAGGCGCCGTTGCGGGTGTAGCGGTCCCCCGAAGGCGTCCGCACGACGAGGAAGGCCTCGCCCCGCACGGCAATGTGGAGGGGATTGCCGGTCTGCTCGATGGGCCCCTGGCCGAGATCGAGGGCCGTGCCCTGGTCGATGACGTAGGACACGCGCCGATCCGGCTTCTGGAACGAATCCGCGCTCGCCACCGGCATCAGGTATTCCTGGAAGCGCGAGTTGCGCGCCTTGAAGCCGTTGGTGGAGACGTTGGCCATGTTGTTGGCGATCACCTCCAGCTCGCGCTGAAGCGCGACCTGGCTCGAGACCCCCACGAACATTGCGTTCTGCATGACACGACCCAACTACGACGAGCGGTAACTGGGGAACAGATCCGCATAGGCCGTGCCACCCTGAGCAACCGGAATTTCGTCTGTCTTTTCCGTAGGTTAAAGATACATCCGACCGGCACCATCGGCCGACGCCCGGTCCGCGCGGCAAGTCCGACCCGGCAGTTCTTGCCTCCTTAACGGCGCGTTAACCCTCGCGGCCGATATCTCGATCGCACGGGCATCGCGGTGAGGCGATCGCACCCGACGACGGCGTCGCAGTCAGGGCAGAATCGATGGCGAAGAAGCCCAAGAAGGCTGCCGTAGAGGGCGAAGAGGGTGAGGCCCCGGCCGGCTCGAAGAAGAAGCTCATCATCATCGCGGCGGTGGCCGTCCTGGCGCTCGGCGGCGGCGGGGTCTTCCTGATGAAGAAGAAAGCCGGCGGTGAGGGTCACGCGCCGGCCGTCGCCGAGGTCAAGGCGCCGATCGTGTTCCTCGACGTGCGGGAAATGATGGTCAACCTGTCGAGCGAAGCCGGTCAGGAGAAGGCCCGCTTCGCCAAGATCAAGATCTCCATCGAACTCAAGGACGCGAAGGTGGAGCAGGAGGTGAAGCCCCTGATGCCGCGTATCGAGGACGCCTTCCAGGTCTACATGCGTGAATTGCGCGCCAGCGATCTGGCGGGTTCCGCCGGCCTCTACCGCCTGCGCGAGGAACTCCTGCGGCGGGTCAACGTCGCGATCCACCCGGCCCGGGCCGAGGCGGTGCTCTTCAAGGACGTCATCGTCCAGTAGCCCTCGCCGACCCCTTTCACACCCGCATTCGGAACTTCCATGGCCGACGCCGACGAGGACGACTGGGCCGCAGCCCTCATCGCGCAGAACGAGGCCGGGGGTGATTCCTCCCTCGCCGACGAGTGGGGCGCGGCCCTGGCCGAACAGGGTACGACCACGCACGCCAGCGACGTCGCCGCCGAATGGGCGACGATGATCGAGGACGGGGAGACCGACAACCTTCCCGAGCTCAGCGGCAACGACCGCATCCTGAACCAGGACGAGATCGACGGCGTCCTCGGCTTCTCCTTACGCGAACTGTCGGCCTCCGGGGCCGGCGGCGTGCGCGCCATCGTCGATTCGGGCGTCGTCCAGTACGAACGCCTGCCGATGCTGGAGATCGTCTTCGACCGGATGATCCGGTTGCTTTCGACGAGCCTCCGCAACTTCTTCCAGGACAACGTCGAGGTGACGCTGGACAACATCACGTCGGTGCGGTTCGGCGACTACCTCAACGCAATCCCCCTGCCGACCCTGCTCGGCGTCTTCCGGGCCGATGCCTGGGAGAATTCCGGCCTCGTCACCGTCGAATCGAACCTTGCCTATTCGACCATGGATCTGCTGCTGGGCGGCAAGCGCGGCGGCACCTCGACGCGCCTCGACGGGCGGCCCTTCACCACCATCGAGATGCAGCTCGTCCGCCGCCTCGTGGAGATCATCCTCACCGACCTCGAACTGTCGTTCCAGCCACTCTCGCCGGTGCGCTTCGCCATCGACCGGATCGAGACCAACCCGCGCTTCGCCACGATCACGCGTCCGGCCAACGCCGCCATCCTGATCAGCCTCAAGCTCGACATGGACGGGCGCGGCGGCCTGCTCCAGATCCTGTTCCCCTACGCCACCATCGAGCCGATCCGTGAACTGCTCATGCAGAGCTTCATGGGCGAGAAGCTCGGCCGGGACCACGTCTGGGAGAGCCACCTCGCCACGGAGATCTGGCAGGCCGACGCGACCATGGAGGCCGTACTCCACGAGACGATGCTGCCCTTGAAGAAGGTGCTGTCCCTGAAGGTGGGCGACACCCTGATGTTCGACACCAAGCCCTCCGACCTCATCTCCGTCCGCTGCGGGGACTGGGCCCTGACTCAAGGGCGGATCGGCCGGGTGGACGACAGTATCGCCGTGCAGCTGACGCGGCCGCTGCGCCGGTCCCGCACCACGTTCCAGGCTTTCGAGGCCTCCATGAACAACCGCAACGACGGGTGAGCCGCATGAGTCTCCTCGCCACCCTCGGCGCCGATATCCTCGTCGCCATCCTGCTCGTCGCCACGATCGTCTCGTCCGTGCGGCTGAGCCGGCGGATCTCCCGGATGAAGGCCGACGAGGCGGGGATGCGCCAGACCATCGGCGACCTCGTGGTGGCCAGCGCCACGGCGGAGCGCGCCGTGGCGGGCCTGCGCGCCACCCTCGACGAATGCGACCGGACCCTCGCTGACCGCCTCGCCACCGCGGAGCGTTACGCCGCGGATCTCTCCGCCCACGTGACGGCCGGCGAGGCCGTGATCGGACGGATTTCGGCCATCGTCGCACAGGCCGGCAGCGCTCCCGGCGGCGTCGCCCGCCCGGCACCACGCCTCGCGGATGGGCCCGTCCATAGTGCCACGCAGGCTGCAAAACCCCAGACCCGCAACCCGCCGGAGGGTCCGAGCACCCCCAATGGCGAGCGCCTCGGAGCCGCCGCGGCCGCAGCGCTCGCCATGTCCGAACGGGCCCTCGAACGGCTGCGGAGCAAGGCCGCATGACCGGTCCGGTCTCCCCACGGCTTCCGGGACCGGCCAAGAAGACCGGGAAGCCGGGTCTGCGCGCCCGACTTCCACAACCGCGCCCGCTCAAACTGCGTCTGATCGATGCCGTCACCCTCGCGGCCGTCGGCCTGCTCGTCCTGAAGCTCGCGGCGATCACGATCGAGGATTCGAAACCCGCGCCCGACGCACCCCTGCCGGAGTTCGCCCGCGTGCTGGCCAAGGCCCGTACGGGCTACGAGCCGTCCGATCCGGCCACCACCGGCTCGGTCACGGCGAAGGAGCCGGAGAAGCCGGCGCCCGAGCCCGAGAAGCCGGCACTCCGCCCCCCTCCGCCGCCGGAGGCGATGCCCGCATCCGAGCGCGCGATCCTCGAGCGCTTGGCGGGCCGCCGCGACACCCTCAAGCAGCGCAGCGACGCCCTCGACCTGCGCGAGCAGCTCATCGGCACCGCCGAGCGCAAGCTGGAGACCGGCATCGATGCGCTCAAACAGGGCGAGGGAAGTGCCGAGGGTGGCGCCAATCAGCGTGCCGAGGCCGAGAAGGCGGCCCTGAAGAACATCGTCACCATGTACGAGACGATGAAGCCCAAGGACGCCGCACGGGTGTTCGACCGCCTCACCCTCGAGGTGCTGGTCCCCATCGTCCTGGCCATGAACCCGCGCAAGATGGCGGAGGTCCTGGCGTTGATGCAGTCGGAGCCCGCCGAGAAGCTCACCATCGCCCTCGCGAACCGCGCGCGCGGGACCCAACCGCCGTCACAGGCTCCGTCGGTCGCCGGTCTCGGCCCCAACGAGCTCCCGGCCATCGAATCCACGGGCAGACTCGACCCGAAACGCTGACGACCCGGTCTCAGCAAACCCTTACGGTTGCGCGCGCGGTGCGTCGGGGTTAGGCGGCAGGCTCAGAGGTTATCAGGTGTGACGCCCCCGATCGACAGCGGGTGGGGCGCCGCGTGAGAGTCTCCGATGCTCGAGATATCCCTGGAGGCCCCGCTTGCCGCTACCCCGCCCGCTCCGACCGCTCCCCGCCGCCGCGCTCGGCCTGCTCCTGACCCTCCTGCCAGCCGCCATCGCGCCGACCTTCGCCCAGGACGCCGCTGAGCCGGAAGCGCCGGCAGAAGCGGCCCCGAAGCCGAAGCCCAGGCCGAAACCCGTTCCCGCCGCCAAGCCCGCGCCGGCGGCGAAGCCTGCCGCCACGACGGCGGCCCCGGCCCCGGCATCGGCCCCGGCGGCAGTCTGGCCCGTCGGTGCCAGTTCGGTGAGCGAAGTCTACGGCGACTGGACCGTGGTCTGCGCGCGAGAGGGAGCCGGGCCGGTCACCTGTACCCTGATGCAGGCGCAGGGCTCGAAGACCGATGGACGCCGCTCCTTCGCCATCGAATTGCGCGCCCCGGCCGAGGGCCGGGCGGCAGGGCTGATCCTGATGCCGCTCGGCGTCAACATCGAGGGCGGCGTCCAGTTCAAGCTCGACGAGGCGATCCTGGGGCAGGGTGCGCCCTATCTGAGCTGCAGCCAGGAAGGCTGCATCGTCCCCGTCAGCTTCCCCACCCTCGCCACCGACACCATGAAGGCGGCCAAGGCCCTGACCGTGACGGCCACCAGACCCGATGCGAAGGAGCCCCTGGTCATCACCGTGCCACTCGGCGGCTTCGGGCCGGCGCTCGCCCGCGCGGCCGCCCTGACCGGCTGAGTTCCGCAGTCCGATCTCGAACGGCGGCGCGTCCCAAGAAACGTCCATCAACGAAGACGCCGTACCGACGACCAACCGTGAGGAAACGCCGATGAGAAGACTCCTGACAGCCGGCCTGCTGGTGGCCGCACTGACCGCGCCCGCCCTGGCCCAGACCGCGCCGCCAGACGCCGCCGCTCCCGAGCCCCGCCCCCCCGAAACGAAGGCGGAGCGCCAACGCAACAGCGCGGCAAAGCTCGCCGGCCTGCTCTACTTCGTTCAGAATGCCTGCCCGGACCTCAAGCCCGACTACGCACGCTTCAAGGACGTCGTTGCCAGCCTTGGCGTGACCATGGAGGATCTGTCCGCGGGCGATCTGCTGCTGCGCTCGCGCGCCTACACGGAGGTCTACACCAAGGATACACCCGGGAGCTGCGCCCGGGCCGACACCAATTTCGGTGCCGCAGGCTCCACGATTCCCAATCTCGTCGTCAAGCGCACGGCACCCTAGCGCCCCGCGGACGAGAGCGGCAGGCGGACGACGTCCCGTCGATCGGGTCGCGATGGCGGCCATCGATCGTCCTCCGGGGCGGCGCCGACCTGCCGAGACCCCATCCGCGGCGCGCGAGCGGATGGGGGTTCAGGCTCTTAAGCGCCCGTTAGCCCAGACCGAAGACAATGTCCGGACTGTGTGGCGTAAGGTGCCTCGCTCGCCGAACGGGCGGGGCGCCCCTCGGGTTTGGCGTATCCTTCGATGGGTCTGGGTGCCGGTATCGCGACTCGACGGCGTCGGCCCTGGGCCGGCCTCGCCGCAGCGTCGATCCTCGCCGGGCTCGTCCTGTGCGGTCCCGCCACCGCGGCCCGCCTGACGGCCGCCGCCGGGGTCCAGGCCGAGCGCTACGGCCGCATCACCCTGACCTTCGACACGGCCGTGACCGTGAAGGCACGCATCTCGGGGGCGGTCCTCGTCATCGCCTTCTCCGAGCGCAGCACGGCCTTCGCCGAGCGCCTCGCCGCGCAGATGCCCGACTACGTCTCGGTGGTCCGACGCGACCCCGATGGCACGGGCCTGCGCCTTGCGCTCCAGCGTCCGTATCGCATCAACGTGCAGAGTGCCGGCGAGACCACCTTCATCGATCTGCTGCCCCTCGATTGGTCCGGGCTGCCGCCGCCGCTGCCGCCGGAGGTGGTGGCCGAGCTGTTCGCCCGAACCCAGGCCGCCGAGGCTGCCCTGAGGGCCGCCCGGCCGAAGCCGCCCGAGCCCGCGCGCCTCTCCCTCGAACTCGCCCTGCGCCCCAACCTCGCACGCCTCAGCCTGCGCCTACCCGAATCCGCGACCGCACGATTCGAGCGCGACGGCGCGGCCACGCGACTCGACCTGCCCGGGGCCTGGCGGATCGACGACACCGCCACGCGCGGGCGCCTCAAGCCCGCCATCGCGGCCCTGTCCGTCGAGGAGGACGCGACGGGCGTGCGCCTTTTGGTGACCCCGGCCGAGGGCTACGAGATCAGGTCCGCCCGAGACGCGGACGGTGCCACCCTCGACGTGGTGCCGAGGGCGAGCGAGACCAAACCGGTCGAAGCGCGCGCTCCGGACGCGCCCGACGGTGCCAGGAAGACGGCGGGCGAGGCCGGGACCGGCCAGTCCGAGGCGAAGCCCATCGCACCGGCGGCGGTCAAACCGCCGGCATCGGCGTCGCATCCCGTGGTGATCCGCCCGGCCGGACCCGGATTGGTGTTTCCCTTCACGAAGATGCCGGCCGCGGCCCTGTTCGAGCGGGCCGGCATCGCCACCCTGGTGTTCGAGACGTCCGAATCCGTCACGATCCCGGCGGGCGATCCCGTCCTCTCGCCCCTGGGGTCCCCCGATCGGACGGGCGGCTTCGTCACGATACGCCTCCCCGTGCCGCGCGAGCGCCTCCTCGACCTCGTGCCGTCCGGCCCCGCCGACGCCCCCACGGGCTGGGAACTGGTGGCCGGGACCGATCTCTCCGCGAGCGAGCCCCTGTCGGCGACCCGGACGGCCGGAGCGAACGGCCGCCTCGGCGTCGGCGTGAAACTGCCGAACCCCGGCGGGGCGACGTGGCTCGACCTCGACGGCGAGCGCATCGCCGTCGTCACCGGATACGGCCCGAAGCCCGCCGGCATTCCCAAACGGCAGACCTTCGTCGATTTCGAACTGCTGCCGAGCCGCCAGGGCGTCGCCGTCCTCGCACGGGCCGACGATCTGCACGTGCGGCCCGATATCGACGGCGTCGCCATCGGGCGCGACGCCGGCATGGCGGTCTCCGGCGTCGCGCGCGCCGTGGACGTGCCGCTTGCCGGCATCGGCGACCTCGCCGTCGAGCGCGCGCCCTGGGAAGCGTCCCGCCGCGGCGGCGTGCGTGATCTCTTGCGCCGCCAGCTCGAAGCCGTCACGGAGGCCTCCAGCGTCGCGCGCGGGCCCCTGCGCCTGACCCTGGCCAAGGGCTTCCTCGCCAATGGTCTGACCGTCGAGGCCTACGGCGTTCTCAAGGTCGCCGTGGCCGAGGACCCCGTCCTCTCCGCACAGCGCGACGTGGCCCTCCTCGTCGCCATTGCCGCCGCCCGAATGGGGCACACCGCCGAAGCGCGGCACATCCTCGACGGCGACGGCCTCAAATCCGATCCCGAGGTACGCCTGTGGCAAGGGTACCTCGACACCCTGGCCGGGCGGTGGGGCAAGGCGGACGCCGCGTTCCGCGAGACGTCCGGTATCCTCGAGCGTTATCCCGACGACCTCCAGGTCCTCCTGCGCAGCGCCGCGGCGGAGGCGGCCATCGAGGCCGGCGACTGGGATTCGGCGAGCCGCCACCTCACCCTGGCGGGTGCGCGCTCGCCCGAAGCGTCCGAGCGCGACCGGCTCCTGCTGCTCCGCGCCCGCATCGACGAAGTGACGGGCCGGACCGTCGCCGCCCAGGAGAGCTACCGGCGCCTCACCGAGGCGGGCAGGGGTCCCGTGGCCGCCGATGCCGCCCTGCGGGCGGCGATCCTCGGCCATGCGTCGGGAAAGCTGCCCCTCGCCGAGACCATCGATCGCATCGAGGCCCTGGCGCTCACCTGGCACGGCGACGAGATCGAGACGCGGGCCATCGCGGCCCTCGCCAACCTGTACAGGGACGCCGGCCGCTGGCGCCAGGCCTTCACCGCCGCGCGCCGGGCCGATGTCCTGCGCGGTCAGTCGCCCATCGCCCGCGCCCTGCACGATTCGGCCATGGCGTTGTTCGAGGAGCTCTACCTCGGCGAGCGCGGCGCGAACCTGTCCGGTGTCGAGGCCCTGGCGCTGTACTTCGACTTCAAGGATTTCGCGCCCATCGACCGACGCGGCGACGAGATCGTCCGTCGCCTGTCGGACCGCCTCGTGAAAATCGACCTGCTCGATTCCGCCGGCGATCTCCTGCAGCATCAGGTGGATCGCCGCCTGACCGGGCCGGCCCGCGCCGAGGTGGCCGCGCGTCTGGCCACCATCCGGCTCATGGACGAGAAGCCGCTCGCCGCGCTCCAGGTCCTCGACGCGACCTACCTGCCCGAACTGCCCGAGGACCTGCGCCGCGCCCGCGCGCTCCTGCGGGCCCGCGCCCTCTCCGACCTCTCGCGGACGGACCTTGCCCTGGAGACCATCGACGGCGAGCCGGGCGCCGACGCCGCCCGCCTGCGGGCCGACATCCTGTGGACCGGGCGGCGCTGGCGCGAGGCCGGCGAGGCGCACGAGACCCTCGTGGGCGATGCCTGGCGCCAGCGCGTGCCCCTGGACGACACCGCCCGCACGGACGTCCTGCGGGCGGCCATCGCGTACGGCCTGGCGAACGAGACCCTCAGCCTGGAACGCCTTCGGGCGAAGTTCGCGAACCCCATGGCCGAGGGCGTCGACGCCCGCACCTTCGCGCTCCTGACCCAGCCCAACGCCGTGCGCACCACGGGCTTCCGCGAGATCGCCCAGAAGGCCACCAGCGCCGAGACCTTGCGCTCGTTCCTCACGGAGTACCGCAAGCGCTATCCCGACAGCGCCGTGCCCGAGCGGGCCGGGCGCGACGGCGAGACCCGGGCCGACGCGGAGGGCGGCCCGGCGACGCCGCCCGGCTGAGGCTCAGGTGCCGTAGCTCTGCACCAGGGAGCCGGCCACCAGGGTCCAGCCGTCGACGAGGACGAAGAAGATCAGCTTGAACGGCAGGGCCACGGTGGCGGGCGGCACCATCATCATGCCCACCGCCATGAGGATCGAGGCCACCACGAGGTCGATGATCAGGAAGGGGATGAACAGCAGGAACCCGATCTCGAAGGCCCGGCGCAGCTCCGAGATCATGAAGGCCGGGGTGATGATCTCCAGGCCGATGGCTTCCGGCCCCGAGGGGGTGGGCACCTTGGCCATGTCGAGGAAAAGCTTGAGATCTTTCTCGCGGACGTTCTTCAGCATGAACGCCTTGAACGGGGCCGAGGCGCGCTCGAAGGCGACGCTCTGGGTGATCTGGCCGGCGATGAGGGGCTCGATTCCGGTGCGGTAGGCTTCCCGTCCGACGGGCGCCATGACGAAGGCCGTGAGGAACAGGGCGAGGCTCGTGACGACGGCGTTGGGCGGTGCGCTCTGGGTACCCAGCGCCGAGCGCAGGATCGAGAACACCACCACGATCCGGGTGAACGAGGTCGCCATCACGAGGACGGAGGGCGCCAGCGCCAGGACCGTGATGAGCGCGACGAGCTGTAGCGCCCGCTCCGTGACGCCGCCGGCCCCGAGATCGACGGACAGGCTCTGGGCCGCGGCCCCGCCCGCCGCCAGGGTCAGGCCGAGAGCCGCGAGGATCGCACGAGCGGCGAGGCGCGGGAGGCGGAGCGGAGGACGAATCATCTGGTTTCCGAAGGGGATAGCCCGGAGAATCGGGTGGGGCGATGCTCCAGGGCGAACCCTCTTCCGCCGGAAACCTGTCGGCGTGATGGCCGGGGATATGTCCGGAGCCGGGGGCCTCGGGTCAGTTCTTCTTGTCGAGGGGCCGGCCGAGGAGGCGGGCGAACTCGGCCTCGATCTCCTCGACGGAGAACGGATTGGGCGCCGGGTTCGGCCGGGCCGGACGGGCCGGCGCCGGGTCGGGCGGCGCCGGAATCGCGACGTCGGGCGCCGGTCCGTCCGGTGCAGGCGCGGACCGGTCCGCTTGGTTCATGGAACGGTCCACCGGGGGTACGGACCGGTCCACCGGGGGGTTGGAACGGTCCGCCTCGAACAGGTCGTCGGCCGGGACCGGGTCGGGGCCGGGCTCCTCCGCCGTCGCCGCCATGGCGGCGGCCATGGGATCGACCTGGTGATCGACCTGGTGATCGGCCTGCGAATCGACCTGAGAGGCGGCGGGCGCCGGCTCCTCCGGAACGGCGGTCGGGACCGGGGGCTCGACGAACGCCGGTTCGGCGGTCGCCACCTCGGCGACCGGAGCGACCTCGGGTTGCGGGGCCGTCTCGGCCAGCGAGG